>CAXIDO010000020.1:0-12275 GCA_964022745.1 uncultured Methyloligella sp.
GACACGATCTCAAAAACGATGACTAAGAAGTCGTAATAGCTCCTTAGAACATCTTTTAAAATTTCAGGTGAGTTAATGAAATTTACCCAATAAACCGAGGCGGCTTATCAAGCGCATAGGGACCATTACTAATAAATTCATCAGTGGTAATTCGATGTTTTACTGATCCACTAGGTGAAAGGATGGTCAATTGATAGGGATTGGAATAAAGATGATAAAATATATGGCAAGTTTCACAATGAAACTCTTCTGATTGATGACCATCAACGTGATCATGAGATTGGTCAACACCTTGAGCCGCGAGAGCTATGGCTAAGTCCGAAACATTGTCAGTGTCATTGCCTACTTCATGGAAATAAGGAATGATCGAGCCAACGAGCATTACGAATACAACCATTAAAGGTAAGAGCTTTTGTTTCGTTACAATCATTTGATCCCAACTATTACGGTATGTTTTTATCAAAATAAAAACGAACGCCTTTGATTCTAGTCTTTATAATTCCAACAATAAAGTTTCAAGTCAATTTTTTAAATTAATATAAACGACCTAGATTCATAAGCCGTTATCCTTAGTCTTTGTGTTTTAATAAACAATAAATTTCATTGATCAGCAATGTTCTTGCTTTACGAAAAGGTTTCATTTGAACTTTTCATTCATATGTGAATGGTCATTTTTGCACTGACCATGATCTTGCAGCACTTCGATAATGCGGCATTCATCAATACGACCACAATTGCAACCTTCAATCATCCGACTTAATTCACCTTTGAGTGCCTGAAGTCCGGCTATGCGGCGATTAACATCGGCCAAATGTTTATTCGCTATCTGATCTATTTCTGAGCATGATTTCTCAGGATGAGCTTGCAAATTGATCATTGCTCGAATGGCCTCAATATCAAATCCAAGTTCACGTGCATGCCTAATGAAACGAAGGCGGCTTAAATCTGTTTCTGCGTAAAGTCGTCGATTACTTTCTGTTCGTGCACGTGGTGAGATCAAACCAATCTCTTCGTAATAACGAATTGTTGGAATTTTTATTTCTGTGAGTTTAGATGCCATGCCTATCGTTACTTCGGCCATAAAAAAACCTCTTGATCCTCTAGTCACTAGAGATATTAGCATAAAGCCTAACTAGAAAACATCAATAAGGTGAAGGGCTGTGAAACAAAAAAAAATGATCGCGACGAACCAAAATGAGAGTGAATGCGGATGTCGTCAAAACCCTAAATTTGACGGTATGGATCTGCGCTATCGCAGGGTGCTTTGGCTCGTAATTGCCATAAATGCTGCAATGTTTTTTATAGAAATGCTCGCTGGCAGGGTTGCAGGTTCGGAAGCTTTAAAAGCAGATGCTCTGGATTTTCTTGGAGATACACTCACTTACGGTGTCAGCCTTTTTGTTATAGGTATGAGCCTTAAAACCCGTGCAATCGCGGCTCTTTTAAAAGGGGGCAGTCTATTTTTCATGGGAATATTTGTACTTGGTTCAACAGCTTATAGTGTTCTTATTTTAGGCTTACCAAGTGCCAAAATAATGGGTTGGATTGGTTTTCTTGCATTAACGGCCAACTTAACAAGTGTGCTTTTACTTCTTAAATACAAAGATGGTGACGCAAATGTTCGTTCGGTTTGGATTTGTTCACGTAATGATGCTATCGGCAATATCGCTGTTGTGGGAGCTGCGATGGCTGTTTGGGGAACGACAACCGCATGGCCAGATTTAGTCGTGGCCGCTATTTTAGCAAGCCTGTTTATCAACTCATCTTGGCAAATATTGAAATTAGCTTTGAATGAATATGAAACTGATAAATCTGCTTAAATATGCTCAAAATGATTGAAAAACAACGAAAAGTCGTATCCCAGCTGTTACATTTACTCTTTTTGTTTGCGCTACAAATAGTTTGCAGTTGTTCCAATAAGATATTTGTGATTTAAGAAGCTCTCAGAGAGGTAAAATGTTCAATTACTGCGCATTAGACATACGAAATGTTTCTGTTCGCCGGTTCATTGCCAGCGTGCTAAGCCTCGTTATAATCGCAGCTACGCTCTCTGACGCCATAGCCCATATCGGATTTGATCTGGCTCACAAACATTCAGTAAGTCATCATCAAGACCATTCGAGTACAGCTGTAACATCTTCAAACCTAGAAGATTGTTGCCATTCGAAAATGAATAGCCCTTGCCTAGATACTCATGTTGAAACCTCTGATAAGGATCAGCAACCCATAAAAACCGATTGCAAATTTGGATGCGAAGCTCACCTATGCTTGACTGCAATTTTAATGGGTAGCTCCTTAGATACCATCCATCGGATCAATAAAAGCTTTATAAAGCCAGTGTCTCAAAACATTCGATCTTTTGAGACCGTCGATTTATTCAGACCTCCAATCTATTTCCTCTAAGTTACTCTGTTACGCACGAACATTATTCTTGTGCGCTCTTTTTAAAGACTTTTGAGGATATTTTTCATGTCTATTTTTTTACTACCCAATCAAAAGGGTAAATTCGTCTTTTTGCTTTTTGCCTGGATATTTTGGGTATTTACGGGGTCTGCTTTTGCGGGTCCCGGGCATGACCATGGCCCAGCAGAACCCGTGGAAGCTGGTCCGAGTAGTCCGCGCTTAGTAGCTGTATCTGAAACATATGAACTCGTTGCCATATTAAAAGATCAGGAGCTCACCGTCTATCTTGACAGTGTCAAAGACACTTCACCTGTGGTCAGCGCAGTCATACAAATGGATGTAAACGGTAAAACACTTGTTGCTCAATCACAAACGGATGGAACTTATAAGATCAAAACTTCATCTTTAAGTAAGGCTGGAACTCATGAAGTTATTATCACCATTGTTGACGGTCAAAATACTGATTTGTTGGTTGGTTCAATTAAAATTCCCGAAGAGGATCACATCCATTCAAACGAAGAAGGTACAAGTTTAATCACATCACATTCACTTTTAACCTGGCTCATACTGGCAAGTTTAGTGGGCATTGCAGGCCTATTCTTTAGTAGGTTTGCCAAAAGCAGCGCTAAAGTAATAATAGTCTTATCTTTTTTAGTAATACTAATAAATTCCACACCAATATTAGCAGGGCCAGGGCACGATCATGGTGATGCCGGTTCAACTTTAGTGCAGGGTGATGCTCCCAAGAGATTGCCTGATGGAGAAATATTTCTTCCCAAACCTACTCAACGGCTTTTAGAAGTTCGCACAAAAATTTTATCACCTCAGACGGCTAGGGCAGTGCATAAATTAATTGGCCGAGTGATCGTAGATCCGAACCGGTCTGGACTGGTGCAGAGCACAATTTCTGGGAGACTGAAACCTCCTGTAGGTGGATTGCCTTTTCTAGGTAAAAATGTGAAAGCAGGAGATATTCTAGCGACTGTCGAACCGTCTTTTGATCCTATTGACGCCAGTGATGTTCGCCAGACTGCAGGAGAACTCGATCAACGGATTGCAATACTGGATGCAAGGATCACACGTCAAAGAAAACTTGTTTCTAAGAACATTACAAGCCGTGCGAATTTACAAGAATTGGAAATTGAACGCACAGGGTTATTAGCTCGTCGTAAACAATTGAAAAAATCACGTTCTGAACCTGAAGTTCTTGTTGCTCCTGTAAATGGTGTTATCGCAGAAGTGCGCGTTGCTGTTGGGCAAGTTGTAAACCGTGCCGACACACTCTTTCGTATTGTAGATACTTCGAGCCTTTGGGTAGAAGCTATTTCTTATGACGCCGAGGTTAGACCTGAGACAGGTAAAATACGTGCTAAGACAGATAAAGGTAAGTTCTTTGATTTAAAATTGGTTGGTCGCAGTCGTGCTTTGCAACAACAGGCAAGTGTTATTCATTTTAGTATTCTAAGCCCGACAAGTGAGTTAAGTATCGGCTCGCCCATAAAAGTACTTGTAGAAAAGGGAGATGTTGTTCAGGGAATTATTATTCCACGACGGGCGATTGCACAGGCTCCAAATGGACAATTTGTAACATTTAAACGGCTTGAACCAGAGCGCTACATGCCAGTAGCGGTGCGAATTAAAGATCTTGATGGTGAACGCGTTTATGTGACTTCAGGTCTTAAAGCCGGCGACCAAATTATTGTCAAGGGCGCCCCACTTGTTAACCAGATAAGATAAGAGGGCATAATATGTTTAAAGCACTTGTTGCACTTAGTTTGAGCCAAAGAATGTTTGTGTTGGTCGCCTCCCTGCTTCTTGCAGCCTATGGAGCATACGTCTTGCCACGCTTACCGGTTGATGTGTTTCCAGATCTAAATCGTCCCACGGTCACACTTTTGACCGAAGCGGAAGGTTTTGCACCACAAGAAGTTGAACAGCTAATTACATACCCATTAGAGACCGCTCTAAATGGTATGCCAGGTATAATCCGTCTTCGATCAGTCTCAAGTGTTGGCTTGTCTATTGTTTATATAGAGTTTGAATGGGGCACGGATGTTTATCGTAATCGACAGTTGGTTGCTGAGCGTTTGGCAACCGCAAGAGAACAACTCCCAGCCAATGTTCAACCCCATATGGGCCCTATCTCATCTATTATGGGGGAGATAATGTTGGTCGCTATAACGGGAAAATCCGTCAGTGCTATGGAACTTCGAGAAACCGCTGACTTTGTCATCAGGCCACAATTGCTAACTGTACCAGGCGTTGCCCAAGTTATCCCTATCGGCGGAGAGGTGCGGCAATACCGAGTAAGTCCAGACCTAATCGCCATGCAACGACTTCAGATTACACCCAATATGATCGAAGATGCCTTATCACAGTTTGGTACAAATGCCGGTGGTGGATTTATAGATCAACATGCGAGAGAATACCTTATCCGTAACATTGGAAGAACAACCCGGCTAACGGATTTACGCAATCTTACCGTCGTGGTTCGCGGTCAGCAATCGATCTTATTACGGCAAGTGGCATCCGTCGACTTTGCCCCTCGCGTTAAACGAGGAGACGCCGGGTTTATGGGTGAAAAAGCCGTTATTATTGGCATCCAAAAACAGCCGCAAGCAGACACGATTACAATCACCAAAGAAGTTGAAGCCCAACTTGATAAAATTCAACGAACTATGCCAGCAGGGGTTGTGGCAAATCGTATTCAATTCAGGCAAGCCACATTCATTGAAACATCGATTGAGAATGTAAAGCAGGTGCTTATTGAAGCGGCTATTGTGGTTTCTTTCATTCTCATTCTTTTCCTGTTGAACTGGCGAGCTACATTCATATCGCTTACAGCGATCCCAATGTCTATTTTCATTACTATTCTTGTGTTTTATGCATTCGGTTTGTCAATTAATACTATGACGCTTGGAGGGCTTGCTATTGCGATCGGGGAACTTGTTGATGATGCCGTAGTAGGCGTTGAAAATGTTCTCCGGCGGTTACGACTAAATGCAAAATCGGATCACCCTCAATCTAAATTAACCGTTGTATTAAATGCTAGTCATGAAGTTCGCTCTTCAATCGTTTATGCAACAGCGATTGTCGTCTTGGTATTTGTACCGCTTTTTGCGATGACAGGCCTTGAAGGGCAACTTTTTCGCCCCCTTGGATTAGCTTATATCGTTGCGATCTTAGCCAGCTTAATAACATCGATTACCTTAACACCTGTTCTTTGTCATTATTTGCTTAAAACGCCTAACCATGAAGAGCAAGATACTCGACTGGTTCGTATTCTAAAAGCCGGCAATGAACGCTTACTTGATTGGACATTTCGCTGGCCAACCGTTGTTATTATTTCTATTGTTGGCGGAATTTTTGCGGCTACACTTTTTGCAACACAGCTACCAAGGTCTTTCCTTCCTTCATTTAATGAAGGCACAATATTGGTATCTGTTGTTTATAACCCCGGCATCTCTCTTGCTGAATCTGATAGGTTAGGGTCAATAGCTGAAAAGCTTGTAATGAATGTTCCTGAAGTAAAATCTGTTGGTCGTAGAACAGGCCGTGCAGAACTTGATGAACATGCAGAAGGTATTCATGTCACCGAAATTGATATTGACTTAAAAAGATCGGATCGAAAGCGGGAGGATATTTATTCTGATATTCGCGAAACACTGTCAGTGCTTCCAGCGGGTATCGGCATTGGTCAACCAATTAGTCACCGACTAGATCACATGCTGTCCGGTGTGAGAGCCCAAATCGCTTTGAAAATTTTTGGAGAAGATTTAGACCGGTTACGCACACTTGCAGCACAAATTCAGAACCGACTTGGCACTGTTGCAGGACTTGTTGATGTGCAAACAGAAAAACAAGTGCTCATACCCCAACTGCAAGTCGTACCAGATTATGAGAGAGCTGCTCTTTATGGTGTCAATCCTTCTGAATTGACAAAGACACTCGCTGATATGACGAATGGACGAACGGTCTCCCAAATTATCGATGGTAATAAACGGTTCGATGTGGTTGTTCGCCTTGCTGATCAAGATCGTTCTACCGCCGGGCTTGGTGAAGCATTGGTCTCTACACCTATTGGGTATGTGCCGTTAAAGCGATTGGGTAAAGTGCAAGAAGTCGAAGGCCCTAACCAAATTTTACGAGAAAACCAGCAACGTAGGATCGTCGTTTCTGCTAACGGTGATGGTAAGCGTGACATGGCTGCAATCGTTGCTGATATACGTCGCCTTATTGAAGAAACCAAACTACCTGCAGGATATGTCATAAGACTTGAAGGGCAATTTCAGGCGCAAGAAGAAGCTACAAAAACTATAGGGTTATTATCCATTTTATCTTTAGCCCTTATTTTTCTAGTCATTTACAGTCGATACCAATCTGCCGTCCTGGCGGGCATCGTTTTGACAGCCATACCACTCGGACTTATCGGCAGTGTGACCGCTTTATGGATAGCAGATCTTCCTTTTTCTGTTGCCAGTTTAATCGGCTTTATTACACTCGCAGGTATTACGGCTCGAAATGGCATTCTTAAAATCAGCCACTATATTAATCTTGCTTTATATGAAAATGAGATATTTGGGCGTGAGCTCATTGTGCGGGGTTCCCTCGAACGACTAACCCCTGTGCTAATGACGGCTTTATCCGCCGGGGTTGCCCTTGTCCCTCTCATTATCGCAGCAGATGAACCCGGACGAGAAATCCTACATCCACTAGCCGTGACAATCTTTGGTGGCCTCATTTCAGCAACTTTAATTGATGCTGTTCTTACACCACTTCTGTTTTTTAAATTTGGCCAGAAATCTCTAGAGCGGCTCATTGCAGCTCATGATGCCTCGCCGATCCAAACCTCAAAGCCCATTGAGGCCTATTAATTTTCAATTCAATCTCAGGAGCATAAAATAATGAAAAACTTAGTTTTTTTTACACTTTTATCATTCGGTTTACTCACTTCATTTACACCAAGTGCGCTAGCCGAAGATAAACACGACCATAAACATGACCATAGCGAACATGATCAAGATAAACATAAATCTTCCAAAAGTGGTCATGACGATCACGGCCCAGCGCATGGTGGTCAATTTTTTGAAGACGCAAAGCACCACGGCATAGAGATGGTTCTCAAAGATCAAGAAATTCTCTTTTACATGACTGTTGATGGTAAACCTCTCGATATGACAGGTGCTAAGTTCAAAGCCATAATACAAACTGAAGCGGGAACGAAAATTCATAACCTAATTTCAGAAGGCAGCACTCTGAAAGCAAAACTTGAGACGGCACTATCTAAGGGAAGCAAAGTCGTTGTCACGGGTAAAGACAGTCATGGTGACGTTCTTCAAGCACGTTTTGTTAAGGACTAAATTTCACATCATTTTCTATGAAAATTACAATGTATAATTCTATTTGACAAAAAGTTGGCGCGAGGAAAACCCTCGCGCTTTCAGTTGCAAGCAGCCTAAACATAATCCACATAGAAGTTTTTTTGTACGCGTAGTAAAATTTCTAGTTAGTGTTAATAGAACACATTCACTATTGGGCCTGAAGACTTCTACATTTAGAATAATTGCTTACACATATTAAACACAGTGTGTATAGCCTTCTTGCAGTATCATTAAACCTTCAAAATAAAAAAGAATATAAAATAGACAGTTCCCCCAAACTTTCTCAAACTTTCAAATATCCTAGGCAACAATTCTCATTTGTTCAGGAGCATTTGTGTGCTGAAAAAGAAAACAAAACTGATATCTATTCGCTTGAATTTTCGGGAACGAAAATTGCTTGAAAAACTCGCTGGTAAAACCCCACTTAGCTCCTATATTCGGTCACAGATCTTTTCTCATACAGACAGCATCACCAAAGATGATAAAAATAAACTCGCCCAAATCCTTGGTTTGCTTGGTCAATCTAACATCACAACTAACTTGCGTGAATTAACCTCCCTAGCCCGCTCTGGCTCACTCGCTCTCACACCTGAGATTACATCCAAATTAGAGAAAGCTTGCAATGAAATCTCAGAGATCAAATCCATGATCATGAAAGCACTCCGCATCAAGGAGGATTAACTTCATGATTCTCAAAGCGTCACAGCGCGGTGGCGGCAAACAGCTTGGTCATCACCTTACTCGAACAGATGATAACGAGCATGTGGAGATCCACGAGATCAGAGGTTTCGTTTCAGATGATGTCACTGGGGCTTTTAAAGAATCCTACGCCGTAAGCAAGGGAACCAAATGCAAACAGCATTTATTTTCGGTCTCACTTAATCCACCTGAAAAGCAACAAGTCTCTGTTGATGTATTTGAAAACACCATTGATAGAATTGAGAAAAAGAATAACCTTCATGAGCATCCCCGCGTAGTTGTGTTTCATGAAAAAGAAGGACGTCGTCATGCTCATGCGGTTTGGTCTCGTATTGATGCTGATACTATGACAGCCAAAAACCTCTCCCATTACAAATTAAAAATGCGAGACATTTCTCGTGAGGTTTATCTTGAACAAGGTTGGAAAATGCCCAAGGGCTTGATGAATTCAAAGGACCGTGATCCGCGTAATTTCTCATTGGCTGAATGGCAACAAGCCAAACGAATGGGTGTAAGGGCACAAGATATAAAATCCATGATGCAGGAATGCTGGGCCGTGTCAGATTCAAAGACAGCGTTTCAACAAGTTTTGAAAGAACGAGGGTTTCAATTAGCCAAAGGAGATCGCCGTGGCTTTGTCGCGATCAGTCCCCAGGGAGAAGTTCTCTCCATTGCTCGTTATGCCAGTAAAAAAGCCAAAGAGGTTCGGGCCAAACTTGGTGAGCCCGATAACCTCCCTAACATTGAAGAAACCCGCAGGCTTCTAGCAGAGACGATGGGCAAAACTCTGCAGCGGAATTTAAAGGAAGCCCGCCTGAGACAGCAACAAGCCCTCACCCCATTAGACCTACAGCGACAAAACATGGTGAAAGCACAAAGGAAAGAGCGCCATACTCTAGATTTGCGCCAAAAACAAAGATGGCAAATGGAAACCAAGCTTAGGTCTAAGAGATTTCAGAAAGGGATTAAAGGTGTCATTGATCATGTCACAGGTACGCATAAAAAGCTTCATTCCCAAAACATGCTAGAAACACATCGAGCTTTACAAAGAGATCGCCAGCAAAAACAGGACTTAATCTCAGCCCAACTTAAAGACCGTCAAAAACTTCAATCCAAGATCAAGGTTGTTAGAGACACGCATGCTAAAACGCTTATAGACCTGCGCCGTGACAAACAATATTTCAAAGACATTGAAAGAGAGCCTGCCACGGCCCATCTCAAACCTCAGTTTGAGCGATTAAAGCAGGCAAGCCGTGCGAATAAACCAGCAGAACGTCTGAAACGATTAAAAGAGAAAACACATCAAGTGAATGAAAAAACACATCGCCCTCCTTCTCGTGGGTTTGATCGAGAACGATAGACTATTTAAACCAATTCAATTTGTTGATAATTATTTTCGCTGATAGGGATACCAACATCTAAAGCAAGAGTTCCAAAGGCTGATTTGAACGCTTTGCCCTCAAGAGCTGCAAACCCTTCTTTCTCACACCAGCTTAGGTAAGCGTTAAACAACTCATTTTCATTCAATGCCCCATTTGGTTTAGGAAGCAAACAGTTGAGGCAAAAATCCTCAATCAAACCAACTGGCGGATGAGCTATAATTGTTTTTAGTTGTTCTTTTCTTTGATGGTTCAAAGATAGATAGAGCCCTAGTGAAGCCCCAAGCTCAACCAACAACGCAATCAGTATCGTCATGATCACTTCTAGCCTCTCATGAGATAAAGGCAAAAAGTGTCTAAGTAGCTTTAACTGCGCTCCCATACCGGTTTGAATAGTATGGCTAGATGTGTTTTCTAGTTTTTGACGTAATTGATCTATGGCAAGATCTAACTCTTTAGCTTTTTTCGATGTTGCCAATTCAGTCCGCAACTCAAAATAGTCTTTGCAATAACGATGGCTCAGCTCAACTGTGGCTGTCTTACAATTTTTGGTAGAATGCCACCGAGAATTTTGTTGATGGCGGTTTATGGCCTCTTTAACCACATCAATTGATCTATGAGAATCAAGCTTTGTTCGTTGGGTTTTCATTTCTTTTAGTTCTGTTCTTAAATGCACTTTTAATGATCGTTGATCCTGGCTTACCTCAGTCACAACAGATCGGTTTTGCGCGCTAAAGCCTATTGCACTCAGTAAGGAGAAGCACGCGAACAACAACCAAATCATAAATCCAGGTACCGCTATGCTTAGATGGCGCTGGCGCCAGCCCCAGGCGATAAAAAATGGCAACAAGGCTTTCAGAATATCAGCCGCTGCAGATACCGCCCCAAAGACATGACCTTCAAACGGAGTTTTGCCCATTGATGAAAGAAAGAGATAGTTCATGAACACAGAAGCTAAGAGTATGACAAGAGATGCCATCAGCCCAAGTGACGATAAGATCATCCGCATCAGATCCGGTCCTTATAAAATGAATGTCATAATCACTTTATTCAAGGAATTATTTTATTTGGGGGAAGTTACTTTAAGGGCCCATAGAGTATTTCAAAAGCATCTAGGGCTTTAGATAATAATTTGGCCTGAGAACTGTTCTCACGTTTTGCCAATGCATTCAAACGATCAGCATCTGTTTTTAAAATGCTGAGATTTTTTTGCACTCTGGCTTGTTTCGGTGGTTGTTGTTTGGACTGCCCTTGTTGATTGCTCTCTTGTTTATCTGAGGGCGAGAATGCTTCTTTTGCCCTCAGATGTGTTCGAACCGCAAGTAGCTTCTGATTGATGGACATGAATAAATGAAACTCTTATCTTAACGGTTGCGATCAAAGTCAGTTTTTGATCTGTTTTTATAACGAGCACGAAGATGAGCACGCTTTATTCTATTCGACGCTTTGCCTAATCTATCTTTTAGATGTTTAATCCTTTGCTCAGAAGATTGATCTACTTGACGATTAACCGACTTGGCCTGATACCCATCCATTGTTAAATGCAGCTCGGTTCTAGGTTTCGACCGAGCTGCAAGACGTTGATCCAGCTCTGCCTTTGTGGAAATACCACGAGAAGCAGCGCCAAACTCTTTTGATTTACTCATCGTTCATATTGCGGCCCGTTATCCCGCTGCTGAGAGGCCCCGCGATTATTAGAGCCTTTTCCTTGTTTTAAATCATCCAGTCGCTCCTTCGGGGTCCTCAGTGTGACGCGCCCATCAACTGGTGTTGAATTAAGAACGACATTATACCCCTCCCCGTCTTTGTGCGGAAAAGCTGATCCAATACGATTAAAGTAAGATTTACCTTCCTCACCTTCCTGAACTTGAAAGGCAATATGCGATGGGTCTTTTGACTTGGGCTGACGCTCGTTATTGCTTGCATCTCGTTTGTTATTGTCTCGTGGCCCTTCATCATAACGGTCATTGGATTGGTTGTTTCTGTAATTATTATCATTCATCAATAGATCTCCTATATTAAGTTGGTTTATACCCTTCTACATATGCCCAACTTATATTTCGGTATTGGGGGAAAGATGCATACTTTCTTGGAACAGGCTCTCGAATGATTTTAGCTGTCTTACTGCCAAAGCGTTTTGGCACCTGAACATGTTCTATCGGTGGATGGTATGGGTTTGGCAAAAACTGCCCTGCCATTTCAGAGTGCTGATAATAGGGATATTTATTGGCGAGGATAGGTGGTATATCTTTGCCTGAGATAAAGATTAATTGCTGATCCTCTGGCAAGCTTAAGATTTCAGAGGGCGTCATCAATTTGCGTGATTGCTTTAATTTCACATCCGCTGCACTCGCTTCACGAGCGATATTCATTATATCGGCAAACGGATCACCTCCATTTAAAATATTTTGAG
>CAXIDO010000021.1:0-11864 GCA_964022745.1 uncultured Methyloligella sp.
ACCTTAACAAGTCCACATCTCATAAAACCAGTCTTAATAATTATTCTCAAAAACACCCTATAAAAAAAGCCCCTTCATCTTTTGAAGGGGCTTTTAAAACTTATAGAGAATAAAAAATCAAGTGCAACGAAGTAAGCGCCAATTTAAGAAAAACGACCTTAACGAGAAGCAACCAAACAATTTTTCATACCCTTGCTTTTCAATTTAGCACAAACATTAGCAGCATCTTCTCTGCTTTGCATAGGACCAACACGCAGCCTAAACCAAATCCCACGGCTGCCTAAATCTGCTCTTTGAATAAGGGGACGATACCCACCAAGAACAGAGCCATACTTAGATTGCAAGCCAGAAAATGCGGCAAGTGCATCCGTTTGCGTGCGCCGTGCTGAAATTTGCACAACGTAATTTCCATCATTAGATGCCACTCTATTAACAGGTGGCGCTTTAGCCTGAGCTCGCGCAATCTGAATAGATTTTTCTTGAACTTTTTTCGCACCATTCGCTTTTAAAGTACGAACTGTACGAGCTGGCTGACCAGTATCTGCTGTCACACCAGGAATATCTTTCACGTCCTGTCCAGCTAACTTTGCTCCATTGGCACCACTATCAAGAATCTGATTACCATTTCTATCGATCCGGTAAGTACGAACACGTCTTGGCCCACCATTCGTATCAGTTGAGCTGTCTCCTAGTTTCTGCCCTTGATTTGCAGCGTCTTTCACTTCGCCGCGCAAGCTCTCAACAACTTCAGGTTCACGTGTCGCCACAATGCCTGCTTCAGTTTTGGCACCAGGATCTCCAAGGCGTGCAAAAATCTTTTTATTCTGATGAGCAAACTCACGTCCACCAGGATTATCAGGTTTAGATTTAATGCCTGAATCTTGTGATGTGATAACAGGGGCATTATCTGATGAAGCATCACCAGAATATTTATATGCAAAAGCAACGCCGCCGCCAATAATAACTGACCCAAGAATCATAGTGCCAACCAAAAAGGATTTACGACCAGATGATTGAGCATCAGCTTCATAACTGGCATCAGTTTGGTTCGCAGCCATAACAGCAGGATCCATGCCTTGCTGACCATAAGCCCCGCCACCAATCATGCCTGGTTGGGCATTATTTTGAAGTGGCTGCAAGCCTTGATTATTATATTGCGAACCATAATCAGTTCCAGCATTTGGATCCTGATATTGCTGTTGAGCACCACCGAAAGCATCCGGAGCAGGTAAACCCGCAACAGCGCCTTGCTGATAATCGCCATAAGCAGCATTCGGGTCTTGATATTGCTGAGCATAAGCAGCCTGATCAGGATTATATTCGCTAAAGCCAGCATTTGGATCTTGATACTGCTGTGCATAGCCTTGCTGATCTTGAACCACGCCATATGAATGACCTGCTTGTCCAAGAGCATCATTTGAAGGATCGTAAGGAAGGGTCGCATTTTGATGCGCCGCCATATACGGATCTGTTTCTTCTACATAGCCTTGGTTTTGCTGAGCATAATCCGTTTGAAATCCGGCATTTGACTGATCTAATTGACCATACTGGGCCTGAGCCCCATTAAGGTGGGTGCCATTTTGATAAGGATCTTGATATTGCTGCGTGCTCTGGTCCTGAGAACCATAAGCAGCCTGATCTTGCCCATATTGCTGTTGACCATACTGAGCTTGGTTATAATCAGTTTGAGAATATTGTCCCTGCTGATAACCAGCCTGCTGACCTTGCAAATGATCTTGAGGAGTTTGTTGCTGGTAAGCATCTGGTTGTTGATAAGGGTCTTGCTGCTGATAGTAAGTTTGATCAGCCACTTGTCCTTCACCATTGTAACCAGGGTTACCTTGAGGGTAACCTTGCTGTTGGTCCATTTGTTGGCCATATCCAGACTGAATAGGAAGACCTGTATTAGGGTCTATCCCATAATTTTGCTGGGGTGCTTCACCATCCTGTTGAGAGGAAAACATTTCACCTCTGTATGCGGTCAGCTTATCCGACATATTGTATATTCCTTAACCCGCTCAGTTTAAGCCCGAATCACAACGTACATCTAGTTTACCGCATCTCTTGCGGCGCCGAAACGCCTAGAATCGATAGTCCAGATTTTAGTATAGCACCAATTGCAGCAATTAGTGCAATTCTATTTATTGTAAGTTCCCAGTCATCTTCTTGAATAATCCTTAAATGTGGCGCAACTTTGCCTCTGGCCCAAAAGCCATGCAAATCACTCGCCAATTCATAAAGGTAAAAGGCAATCCTATGCGGTTCATGGGCACTTGCAGCACCAGTAATCACTCTTGGATATTGAGCCAATCGACGCATTAACCCTAATTCACCTTCATCTACTAAATTATTCAAAGACGCAGTTTTCAGTTTTTCAGAAGCAGGATCTATGCCAGGCATAGCTTCCTGAGCCTGACGAAAGATCGAATGCACCCGCGCATGCCCATATTGCACATAAAACACGGGATTATCCTTAGATTGCTCTGTAACTTTCGCAAAATCAAAATCAAGAGACGCATCATTCTTGCGCATCAACATCATAAAACGTACCGGATCGACACCCACTTCATTCACAACGTCCCGTAATGTAACAAATGTACCGGCCCGTTTTGACATTTTAACTTCAGTGCCATCGCGCAAAAGCTTAACCAATTGGCAAATCCGTACATCCAGCTCCGCATCCCCGGCTGAAATCGCCTTCAATGCAGCCTTTAAACGTTTGATGTAACCACCATGATCAGCACCAAGCACATCAATCTGATGCGAAAAACCGCGATCATATTTATCTTTATGATAAGCAATATCAGCTGCAAAATACGTGTAGCTGCCATCAGATTTTTCTAAAGCACGATCAACATCGTCACCAAAATCCGTGGCTCTAAATAAGGTTTGCTCACGATCTTCCCAATCTTCAGGTAATTTTCCTTTAGGAGGATCAAGCCGTCCACGATAAATATGCCCTTGTTCGCGCAAAAATTCAATCGCTGCTTTAATCTTCGCACCTAGGTCTTCATGCAAAGTCTTTTCAGAAAAGAAAACATCATGATGAATATTCAGAGCCGCCAAATCTTCACGGATAAGCCCCATCATACCTTCAATAGCTTCTTGTTTAACTAACGGGAGCCATTCATCTTCTTCCATGGAAAGAAGCGCATCACCGTATATTTCCTTTAATGTCTCACCAAGAGGGACTAAATAATCGCCAGGATATAACCCTTCAGGAATCTCACCAATTTCTTCGCCCAGCGCTTCTCGGTAGCGGAGCAAGGCGGAACGTGCCAAAACATCAACCTGAGCGCCAGCATCATTAATGTAATATTCACGGCTTACATCAAAGCCAGCAAATTCAAGCAAACGTGCTAAGGCATCACCAAAAACAGCCCCTCTGCAATGCCCCACATGCATCGGTCCGGTTGGGTTGGCAGAAACATATTCAACATTAAGTTTTTTAGAGACACCATTTTCATCTTTACCAATGTCACTTTGGCCAAATCCAACAGGATCAGCTAAAATATCTCTAATCACTTGAGGCCAATAGCTATCCTCAAGACGTAAATTAATAAATCCGGGTCCAGCAACCTCAGCAGATTTAACAATATCAATTTCAGCAAGCTTAAGAGAAATCTGTTCTGCGAGCGCTCTAGGGTTCATCTTTGCAGGTTTTGCCAATACCATTGCAGCATTGGTCGATAAATCTCCATGCGCCGGATCACGAGGGGGCTCTACATTAACAGAGTTAAAGTTCACATCCACAAGCACGCTCTGAGGCAAGACATCGCCTTTTATCAGGTCATTAATGACCGTCTGCACATGATCTTTAAACAATACAAAGAGATCCATAACCCCTCCTACTGGGCTAACTCAAATGGGCTAACTCATACGTGCTCACTCAAATAGGCTTACAAAAAACCCGGGCACTTAATAATTTTACACTACAAAGCACAATCAACATAAATTTTTAATACGAAGACGACTGATAAAAAGGACGGAGCGTCACGATCTATCAAATTGATCATATTCATTCTATCTGATTGAAAAGCATTAGGAAATATAAACTTCCCAATCAATCCGGCCTCATCGTAGCTCAGGAGTTACATCAAACAAACGTCTGTGTTCCTGAAGAGCATACCGATCAGTCATTCCGGCAACAAAATCACAAATATGAATGGCGCGGTCTTGCATATCATTCGTTTGCAACAGAGCTTGCCAATCAGAAGGCAATGATTCGGCACGTAATGAATAGGCCTGAAATAAATCAACCACAATATCTTCAGCATGTCCCATCACCTGCATAACCCACTTATCGCGGTAAACGGTGGCAAAAAGAAACTCTCGAAGCTCTTTTAGGGCTAAAAATAGTGAAGAAGAAAACTGTATATAACTTCGCTTCGCATGGCGAACATCATCTCTATTACCCAATTTAGCTTCACAAATCAATTTTTGAGCTTCAGAAGTGATATCAGCAACCATTGCTGTAATTAATCTGCGGTTCAATTCATATATCAACCGCCCCTTATCCAGGCTTTCAATCTGAAGACTGAAATCTTCTTTTATCTGCTCAAGAAGCTGAGCTGTAAGAGGAACGTCCTTCAAATCTTCCAAGTCTATCAATCCAGCCCGCAACCCATCATCAATATCATGATTACAATAGGCAATATCATCCGCAATGGCCGCCACTTGTGCTTCCAATAAAGCAAATTGGTCCAGCTTCAAATCACTAATTTTGTTGATCTCTAAAATGTAAGAATGAACACCTTCAAGTTTAGCGTCGCCTCTGGCAAATTCACCAACAAGGGGACCATTATGCTTTACAATTCCCTCCAAACATTCATAGCTCAGATTCAATCCATCAAATTGCGGGTATTTTTGCTCAAGCATTGTCACATGTTTTAAACTCTGCGCATTGTGATCAAACCCACCGGATTCTGCCATCACACGATTTAGAGCCCGTTCACCCGCATGACCAAACGGAGAGTGACCAAGATCATGAGCTAACGCAATCGCTTCCGTTAAATCTTCATCCAAATGCAGCATTCGCGCAATTGAGCGCGCAATTTGCGCCACTTCAAGTGTGTGCGTCAAACGGGTCCGATAATGGTCCCCTTCATGGTAAATAAAAACCTGCGTCTTGTGAGTAAGCCGGCGAAAAGCCGTCGAGTGAATAATACGATCTCTGTCTCTTTGAAAAGGAGACCGCATCGGACAATCACCTTCCTCAAACAATCGACCCTCACTTGGCCCCTGATTGGCCGCAAAAGGCACATATTCAGACTTACGCTGCCAAGCCTGCAATCCCTGCAAATTTTCCGAATGGCGTTCATCTTTTGCAGTCATTTTAACATATCCCGCTTCAATTCGGTCTCTTGACATTCAAAAGAACAGATCTATCTTATATTTAAAGAAAAATTATAACTCACAAGTGAAATATAGCGCCCTCTTTAGCGTCTTTAAAGACAGGGCAGCTACGAAAAATGTGATAAACTAAGCTAAGTTACTACATAATTAAAGTTTGATAAGAAAGCTAAGGTTTTAAAGACAAGACCTAAAAACAGCTTCTTGAAATACAATACAAGAACTTAGTAAGCACAAAATTTTAGAGAGCATCATGACAACCGATACAATTGAACACTCAGTCATCCTTACAAAGAATGCTGCAACTCGTATCAATAAGATTATTAAAGATGAGCCCGCAGGCACAATGCTGCGCGTCAGCGTTGAAGGAGGTGGTTGCTCAGGCTTTTCCTACAAATTCGATCTGGTTCAAGAAAAAAACAATGATGATCTTGTACTAGAACGCGATGGTGCAACAGTTCTGATTGATGAACTCTCGTTAAACTTTCTCGGTGGTTCTGAAATAGATTATGTTGATGCCCTGATCGGCGCTTCATTTCAAATCAACAATCCAAATGCAACAGCAAGTTGCGGTTGCGGCACAAGCTTTTCAATCTAATTATTCTGGCAAAAGTTTCTCGCCTTTTCTAATGTTTAAGAGAAACAAACAAGGGTAAAGGAAGTTATGCAACAATCTTTACCCGAACGCCTCTCAATAGAGCTCACAAATTATTGCACCAAAGGCTGTGCATTTTGCTATAACGCCAGCACAAAAGAAGGAGCAACAACCTGGACCAACAGAGAGCTCATTCCCTTCATTCTTGATTGTGCTTCAAACGGTTCAAAAGCCGTTTCTTTGGGTGGTGGCGAACCGCTGGAATATGACGGTTTGTTTGAGTTGCTCGCACAATTAAAGGGAAAAATTTTTCGCTCGTTCACCACCAACGGTTTAAAACTAACCCCACAAACCATTGAAAAACTACGTGACGTCAAACCAGACAAAATTCACATTTCTATTCACTTCCCCGAAAAGCTAAAAGAAGTCACCCGTGTTAAAAACCAAGTTTTGGAACTTGAGAAATCAGGGCTTGTGGCTGGCGTAAATATGCTTGTTGAGAAACACAAACTAAAAGAAGTACAAGACGCGGCCAAAGCCCTTTCAGAAGCTAACATCGATTTAAGCAAGATCATCTTCCTCCCCCTAAAACAAACAAAAAATGAAACTGACCTAACAACAGCACCTGACATATTAAAAATCACCGAAGGCAAAAACTTCCAATCTATGAGCTGTTTAAAAGCATGCGGGAAATCACCTCGGTTTTGCGCCATTGGTTGGGATAAGCACGTCTCCTGGTGTTCTTACACAAGTGCAAGAAACCCTCTAAAATCACTTGATGCAAAAGGCCTGTACCAGGCGCTTGAAAATCTGGATCTCATCTATTGCGGATCAAAATCCAGAATATTAAAATCTGATCAAATGTTAAGTGGCACACCTGCCCCCACATTTGACCAAGCAACTGAACTGGAGAGATAAATTGACAAAACAAACTCAAGACTTTCCAGCAGCTCACAGTATGGACACAAGCTGGTTCGGCGTTGATGAAAATGGAGAAATTGCCATTTTTGAAACGGGAGAAAACGGATGTCTTCCCTCTTCAGCATCCTTTTCGGCGGAAGAGCCAAACTGGAATGATTTCTTCCAAATCTTCCCAACCGATGAAGACGGCTTTCATCTCATACCAATCGATAGCGCACCACTTACAAAATTATGCACATTGGTAAATTTTGAAAAAACGTTTGAAGCAATCAAGCAAAAAAAAGTTTTCACCGACTATTTCATCCTACTACTAGCTTCAAAAAATTCGCTAAAACTCTTTTCACCAAAAGCAAAAGAAGTTCAAGATGAATGGGAGTATGAAAAACCATTCAGACTAAAGGGCGATCAAACACTTCTATTCGTTCCATATTCAGATATCACAATTAAAAAAATAGAAGATGCTATTAATAGCAATGATATTTTAGGCATAGCGCCCTTAAAGAGAAACCCATCCAGAATTGAAAAAGCGGCAGACGCACAGGGCATTTCAATTGAAGAATATATAAACAGCTTCTCCAGCTATTCTCTAAAATATGCAAAAGAACAACTCAAAGAAGAAAATTCTGAATGGTTTCGTGAATTCCTGGGTCTTCATTTCTATGGCCCAGATGACGATACCGGTTTCTATGAAGCTGACATGCGCCCCGCCTCTCCACTAAAAATTTCAGATCTTTCAGAAGAGCACAAAAAGAAGCTTGATCCTCTTCAATTTAAAAATATAAAATTTTCAGAAACTGCAGCACTACAACCAGCGGCTCTAGTAGATGTTGATTAATGGGGAATGGGAAAAGCCTGGATCGATATTCACGGAAAATATCATGAAACTCTAAAGTTCAATAAAAGCGGCCAACTTCTTAAAGAAGACAAAACACCTTACACAGAAGAAGAAATGAAAAACCTAGCAATACGGCCCTTAGGCAAACAGCCCATTGATCCTGATACAATAGAGTGGCCAGAAGTTGATGAAGAAACCTCATATCAACAACCGCCGTTAAGAGAAAACGTCATCACAAAACTACTCAGGCGGTTCTTTTAAAGCCAAACACAAAAAAGGGAGCAAAATGCTCCCTTTAAAAAATGAAAATTTTCAAGAACTTACTCGCAATGAAAGCGAAATGTCGCTATAACCGGCGCTCCTTTAGGAGTGGCTATACCAATCAAATCCAAATAACACTCATCTTTGTCTTTAAAAATGTCATTAAATTTAGATTTCAAATTTAATCTCTGCCCCAAACTAAACGAGACGGCACTTGAATTAAATAAAACTCTAAAGCTCTGATATTTCTTGATGGCTTCTCTTGTATTTCCACTAATAGTATTTGAAAAAGCCATCAGAACTTTTCTATCCGTTAAATCTAATACCTGCCCTAATTTAATATCAAAAATCCCCTCATCAACACGATACAACTGTGCCGTTGGAGAACTTGTCTTCATCTTAGGGGCATTACCCTCAGCCTTAAGAGGTGGCGCTAGTAAAATAAAACCACTCAACAACAGCAAAAAAATATTCCAAAATCTAAACATCTCACACCTCTTTTCAAAACTTCACAGATTACATATACAAGTTCAAAACATTACTGATAAAACTATTCACAGTGCAATCTAAAGGTACCAACAGCAGGCGCACCTTTCGGCGCAATTAAATCAACATAATCAATAAAACACTCTTCATTGCCCTCAAAATATTTATGAGTTTTTTTATGTTTTTTTAAATCAATTCTATCGCCTTGATGAATGTGCTTACTGTCACCATTTATATAAACATATATATGCTTATCTTTACGAGATTGCTCATTGTCTCTAAAAAAACCTCTAAATGTAAAAAGAACTTTTCTATCTGTTAAATCTATCGATTGCCCAAGCTTTAACTGAAAAACACCTTCATCAACCCTGTGAAGCAACGCCGCTTTTACCAATTTCAACTTGGCTAATTTAACCTCATATTTTTGAGCCACCGACACCTCTTTCAATGGAGCTAACTTTAGCCCCTTCGCAGCAGTTTCAGCCATAGCCGTTGAGAAAAACATAACACTACAAAACGTACAAATGACTATGTGAGAAAAAAAAGTCTTCATAATAAATATTACCATCCCTAATTAATTCAAAACCAAACTTAAAATTTAAGGAGCAATCAAAAAACCTGCATACTTACCTTGCGAGGCCGTCCCCTTCAAAACCCTAACTCTAAACAAAGGTGCCCCTGTCCAATTAAACTGGCATAAGTCCTTCAATGTGCACGTAATCTCATAACCATCATTAACAGAATAAGTAATCCCGCGTTTTCTAATGCGTTTAATCAATGCCCGATTAATCCTATTATTTGAACATAAAACCATACCTTCAAAAACAGAAAGGGGTTCTTTGAGCAATGATGAAATCGACAAACAACCACCTGATTTTTGCACATACACTTTCGATTTAGATGGCTTTGCTTTATCAATCTTTTTTGTTTTTGAAACAATCGGCTTTCTTGTTTTAGTAAGCCCCTCACCAGCTAAAGGAATATTCTTCTTCGTTTTCTTATGAGGCGTAAAATAAAAATCTCCCCGCAGCGACGTACTCTCCCAGGGGATCTGGGCTTTACCAGATTGTTTCGTCCATTCCCAAACCAAATTTCGCGCCCCCTTAAAGGTTTGCTCAATGGCAAGGCCTGGCTTTTTGATCATTTGCGCAAGGGCCAAAGTATATGGACTATTCACACCATCCCCATCAGCCGCAACATCACCAGGCGCAGTTGCAAAGGCAATTAAAGTTCCACTTGGCGCATCAACAGTAGCAAGCCCCCGATTAGCAGAGCGCCACCCTCGTGCAAAAGGGTTATTCCGACACGCATCCAAAATAACAACGTTAAGCCGCCCATCAGAACCACTCACTGAATTCAATGTGCGTAGAAACTCACTAAGCGCAACCCCATGTAAAGAAAGCTCATCTTTGCGCGCAGGAGACGCATCAATCGGCAATAAATAATTCTGCCCATCCACCTGCATCCCATGACCCGCATAGTAAAACACACCAATTGTATTCGAGTTTGTTAATTGCCGGCTATAATCCAGCATCGCCTTACGCATCTGAAAGCGATCTGCATCGACAACTCTCGTTACCTGAAACCCAGCACCTCTTAAAGTCTTGGTCATAAGGTTTGCATCATTAACCGGATTATCAAGCTTGGATCCGCTTTGATAATCACCATTGCCAATTACAAGCGCAATTCTTGTCTCCGCCAAAACCGAATGAGACGAAGAAAAAAACAACACCAGACAAACAATAAGAAAACGAGAAATACCCATAGAACAACACAGCCAGATAAAAAAATCTAAAATAATTAAACACTGATAAATTTATACCAGCACTATAAAACCTAAATTAAAGCGATAATAAGAAAGGTCAAATTAACATTGCTTAATATCCTCGTTCACCAACTCGCCGATGCGTAAACAAGCCCTGCGGCACACCTACATACCAATCATTATTTCGCCAATGAGGTGAGTTCATTTCAATCTCTAAATTGCGAAACCCGTTTATGCGCCGCGTTGTGGGTGCCGTTTTTGCATAATCAATGACCTTGTTGAGAAAAAAATCGCGGCTCATCATAATCGATTGGTTTGTCCATTTTAGAAAACGCGTATCAACTTTATAAATCGGCCCTAAGTCGGATGCCTCATTCGTCTTTAATACTTGTTTTGGAAATTTAATGTGCGGATGATCCTCAACATAAGGCGCAATACCTCTCAACGCCCGTGCTTTTCCCGGCCGAATAAAACGTCTCATGTACGAGGAAAAGGAGTTCCCATGCATGCGCTTATATTTATCAACCGTATTAAAAAGCTCTCCAGGGTCTCTAAGGCTTCTCAAGCGAACAACCTGAACATCACCACTTTCAAGCAAACGTTGAGACGCCTCAATTTGAGCTTTAGCTTCCTCAAAATTTTCAATCAACGGACAATCATTCTCAACCAGAATAATATAGTCCGTCCTCATGGCCTGTCCCAGCGCTTCAAAGCCCCCTAAAATCCCTAAATTCTTATCTGCCCCAGAGGACGAAACAGCAAATTTTGCAGCCAAAGCATGGTCTTCAGGAGATTGCTCAGAAAAAAACGCATGAGTTTGATCAAAAAGAGAAAGAAGGTTTTGATCCTTATAGCTTTTTAAAGCGTTTTCTAAGGACAAACGGTCTCGCCAACTTAAAATACCTAAGCCTAAACTAGAATGGCCAAAACTCGCCATAAACTGTCCCCTCAAACAAATCTATCTTAAGAAAACAACCTATCCTCACACGAAAAGATGTCAATCCACTAACAGCAAATTCATTCCCAATATTGACAGCCCCCTTAGCACTCTCTACCAAATAGATAGCTTAGTTTTCAGTGAAATATAAAAGCACAAAGTTAACTACCCGAAGAAGGAGTGACGCCACTTCGGCGTCAGGACATGACGCCAGAGGCGTCCGGTGCCTAGCACCGTCCCCTCGGAGGGCCCGTCACTTCAGTGACAGAATAGCCCGTGAGAGAAAATAGCGACGGTTGCTTGTGGCAACCTAAAGCACAAAATTAATTGCCCGAAGAAGGAGCTCAACCCTTTTCGGGTTGAGGGACATGGCGAAGCGAGAGCGTAGCCCGGCGCTTTGCGCCGCACCTCGTAGGCCCAAGCGCCATAAGCGCTTGGAATAGCCGTGAGAAAGAAAGATAAGCAGTTCATGAAAATCGCAACCTGGAACATCAATGGTATTAAAGCCAGATTACCTAATTTGGAAAAATGGTTACGCGACGCCAACCCAGACATTGCCTGCCTGCAAGAAATTAAATCCGTTTCAGAAAACTTCCCATCAGAGGTTTTTGAGGCAATGGGTTATAACGTTGCCGTTCATGGTCAAAAGAGTTTTAACGGTGTTGCCATTCTCTCTAAGCTTCCATTTGATGAAGTGATAAAAGGTTTGCCG
>CAXIDO010000022.1:0-11631 GCA_964022745.1 uncultured Methyloligella sp.
CTTTACGACATGGTAGCAGATCACCCCAAACTAGAGCATGTGATACTTATGTGCCCCGGTGTCAACGAGATTGACATGAGCGCTCTTGAATCTTTAGAAGCCATCAATGAACGCCTAAAAGATCTGAATGTAAAATTTCATTTCAGTGAAATCAAAGGCCCCGTAATGGATAAACTTGACGAAACTGATTTTTTAAAACATCAAACAGGGAGCATTTACCTAAGTCAGCATCAGGCAATTTGTGATCTGACCAAAGGAGCTGACCCGAGCTGCAATGAAACTGAAAAAGTCCTAGAGGAGTAATAAATTATGAGTTTAAAAATAGGCGAAACAGCGCCAAACTTTAATATAGATACAACCAATGGCCCGATTGATTTTCATGAATGGATTGGTGACAGCTGGGCATTTTTCTTCAGTCACCCAGCTGATTACACACCCGTATGCACAACTGAAATGGGAAAAACTTCCAAACTAGAAGATCAGTTCACCAAGAGAAATGTAAAACCAATTGGCCTATCAACTGACACTGTTGAAGAGCACAAAACCTGGATTTTAGATATTAATGACACCCAGCAAACAACGCTAACTTTTCCAATCGTCGCAGATCCAGATTTAAAAGTCGCTAAGCTCTATGAAATGATCCATGAAGAAGAAAGTGAAACAGCTGCAGTGCGTTCTGTCTTTATAATTGATCCAAACAAAAAAATTCGACTCACAATGACATACCCAATGTCAGTTGGCAGAAACTTTGATGAGATTTTACGAGTGATAGATGCATTGCAATTAGGTGATCAGAAAAAAATCGCAACACCAGCTGATTGGCGTCCAGGCGAAAAAGTGATCATCCCGCCATCCATCTCAAATGAAGATGCAAAAGACATTTTCCCGCAAGGTTGGGAAGAAATCAGACCCTATTTAAGAATAACCGAAGTTTAAAGAAAACAAAAAAGCCCGCATCTTCTAATTTAAAAGATGCGGGCTTTTATAAAAATTTCCCTAAAGAACTAAAGCCCCTTTTCGATCCGCTCTAACAGCTGATTACGGTTAGACGCAATATCAGCCACAGTTAAATCATCTAAGACAGCCATAAACGCATCTGTTGCTTTCATCATAGCTTTCGATAATTTGCAAATCCCAATCAAAGGACAACTATTGGTCTCAGGGTTAAAGCATTCAACAACATCAAGCGGCCCCTCAGTTAACCGCACAACATCTCCAACTGTTATTTCTTCTGCCGGACGACCTAAACGAAATCCACCATAACGTCCACGCACAGTTTCTAAAAATCCAGCCTTACCCAATTCATGGACAATCTTCACGATATGCGGTTTTGATAACTTATGAATGGTCGCAACATCTTCAACCCGCACCAGATCAGGTGAATGCAATGCAGCCAATTGCATTGAACGAAGCGCATAATTTGAGTAGCTGGTCAGTTTCATAAATAAAAGTCCAGAAAGTAAATTTTAGTCATCCACAAAACTCAAGAATTAAAAATCTGAGTCTAGGAGGTATAATAAATATTATCGAAAAAGGGAAGTTCTATCTCATTTATATCAAAGAAATGCTAGATTTATGAAAAAGATTACAGCCATGTTAAAGACGTGGCTTCAACGTGAATTGATCACCAAGCCGGTGCCGCCAAGTGCGCCCACTTAACCCGGCTTTATACCCCACAACATAGAGCTTCTTCATATATTCAGGATCAAAAATCTCTTTGGGCTTTTCCTTAAACGTTTCTGGAACTGAAGTTAAACGAAAGGCAAATCCATCACGTCGGGCAAGTCTCTCCAAACCAATAAGGTCCCCCCGTCCTTGATATTTAATCAAGGTACTAATCGAGCGTTCCGCAATGTCTGTCACGCCAAGTTTCACAGATTTGTATTCAGCTGCTATCTTGGTATTCCTCAATAACCAAAAAGTTTTCTTTGGACGAATACCAAGCCGCCTCTCTATCGCTTTCACTTTAATAGAAGCAGGATACGCAAAGATTTCGTGCGTCACCCCACCATCCACATGTAGTTCCTGATATCGTTTTCCATCAATCACAACATCAAAAGCAACCGGTGGGAATACTCCCGGAATAGAAGCCGAAGCCAATAAAATCTTTCTGATTAAATCAGCAGCCTCAGGATGACCAGATGCGGCGATCTCACCAATATTCCATATCATCTGTCGTTGTGCATCCAGATTTGTTGTCCCAATCAAAAGAAGGCGGCCTCTCTGGTGCTCGCGCGCAATAGAACGCAATAGCTTTGCATCAACTTCTTTTTTAATTGTTTTTATTAAAGGAGCAGGATCACCCAGCGCTGTTCCACCAAACAATGCCGCCAAGGGTTCGATTGAGAGAATTTGTGACGTTTTGGTTTCAGTATAAAAACGCCGAAGCGTTTCATCATATTCAGACCCTAAATACGCAAACGGTGCGATTAAAGCCCCCGTAGAAACTCCCGTCACCAATGTAAACTCAGGACGGTCCCCTCGTTCACTCCATCCTTTTAAAAACCCAGCGCCATAAGCTCCATCAGCCCCGCCACCAGAAAGAGCCAAAACATCATTGCGCCGTGCAAGAGCTGGATTAATTCGTATTTTACGGCGCCGTTCTTCAATCACACTTTCAATAAAGGGCGGTAACTCATCTCCCCACGATCGAATGCGCTTAAACCCTAAAATATGCGCCTTATGATAAGAAGCTTTGGCAGGTGCCGGATGAAGACGGCCAACGGTTGAACACCCTGCAACAGAGACCGCGATACCAATAACTAAGAGAGAAGGAAAGACAAGTCGCAAAGAACTCTTCTTTAATCTAAGAAATGAAACAACTTGAACGCAAAACATGAAGGGCACACCCCAAAACTCTAAACTGACGAAAACGATCGGAGAAACTTAAATGATCATAGCAACTTAACAAATAGAAAGCCAGAACCTCATATCTTAAACACCGCGAATTCCATTTGCCTGTAACAAAGAAACCGCAGCCTCTTTTGCCTCCAGGCCAGCAGATCCATTGACCCTCATATGCTTCAAAACGATGGCGCCTTCCTTAAGCAAAAACAATTGTCTTGTAAGCTTCTCAGCAATTTCTGAAGAAAGTTTTCCGCTATTAGTTTCCAATTCACGAACAATCTTAAGAACCGAGTTAAACATCAACTTTTTATGTTCGGTACATTGATTATAAATAGGATCATCCACACATTGAAATTCCGACGATGCTTTAATAAACATACATCCCTGAAAATCCGGTTGCTGAAACCATTCTTCCAAAACATCAAACACGGCCAAAAGCTGACCAAGAGGGGACGTAGCCAACTCCTCAACCCGGCGGAAAAACCAATTCCTCAATTGTTCATCACGTAACCGCAACACAGCCAAAATCAGGTCGTCTTTGGTTCGAAAATGTTTGTACATAGACGTTTTAGATATACCAGTTTTCTTCACCAGCATATCCATGCCAGTGGCAGTAAACCCATTTTGGTAAAACACCTTAAGAGCTTCCTGAACCAATTCATCACGTTTAGAGGGCCTCATATCATCTCCTATATGAACAGATCAGTATATATACCCTACAAGCTAAAAAAACTCAATAATTGAGTTTAAAACAATGATTTGACTTCTTTTCAGATCAAATTATTCCCATCAAAACCACATAGAAAATTTTTAAACTTGACAAAAAAGAACAATCGGTACACATTGAGGCTAACTAAGTGTACCGATCAGTAAGCATTGATCTTCTTAGAAACAGTAAGCTTTAAAAAAAGGAAATGATCATGTCACGCCCTCCCCTTCCCCCGTTTTCAAAACAAACCGCCATACAGAAAGTAAGAGCTGCTGAAGATGGATGGAACAGTAAAAATCCTGAAAAAGTCGCCCTTGCTTACACTGAACAGAGCATCTGGCGAAACAGATCGACATTTTTAAAGGGAAGAGCTGAGATCATCGATTTCCTGACCGAGAAATGGAAAAGAGAACAAGATTATCGATTGATCAAAGAACTATGGGCCTTCAACGAAAATCGCATTGCCGTTCGTTTTGCCTATGAATGGCATGACAATAAGCAAAATTGGTTCCGGTCATATGGCAATGAAAACTGGGAATTCAACAAAGAAGGCCTCATGCAATGGCGCATTGCTAGCATTAATGATCTTGCCATTTCTAAAAGCGAAAGAAAGTTTTTCTGGGACACAGATCACAACAAAGGCCGCAGACCAGATGATCACCCGGGCCTTTCCGATCTTTCTCTCTAAAATTCGAAAACAACCACAAACTCAGAGATGAACTCTCTAAAATAAGGAGGCTTAAATGGCACGTGCTTTTGCAAAACTAGCATTCACTCCAACTGTCCAGTCGATACAAAAACAACAAGGATCAGCTGAAACATATCAAAAATTTTTAAAAAATGAAGCTGAACAAGCCAACAAACTCACAAATAGAGAAATAGAATTCATTTCTGAAAGAGATGGCTTTTACCAATCATCAGTATCTGAAACCAATTGGCCATACGTCCAATTTAGAGGTGGCCCGAAAGGCTTTTTAAAAATCATAGATAAGAAAACCATTGCCTACGCTGATTACCGTGGCAATCGCCAATATATCAGCACCGGCAATTTAACAACCAACAACCGCACATCATTAATACTCATGGATTATCCAAACCGCCGGCGTTTAAAAATCTGGGGTGAGGTCAACATCATTGATGCGTCAAGCAATCCCTCTCTCATCTCAAACTTACATGATGAAACATACAGAGCCCTCCCGGAACGAGCCATTCAAATCACCATCAAAGCGTTTGACTGGAATTGCCCACAACACATCCCCCAAAGGCTCACCCTTGAAGAATTACAACCTCACATCCAACCCTTAAAAGAAGAAATTGAAAAGCTCAAAAAAGAGAACGAACGCCTAAAACAAACATCAATACCATCCACTTAATTAAAAATGAGAAAGGAAACCCAATCAAAATGATCAAAAAATCATTGAAACTCAGCACCATCGTACTTTCAACCACACTTAGTATTAGTGTACTACTTGGCTTATCATCAATGAGTGAAAGAACAAATCTCATTACAGGCGCCAATAAAGCCCACGCTATGAAAACAATTTCAGAAGCAAAAAACTTACTTACAACCAAATTCAAATCTGAAAAAATAGATGGCCTTACTATCGCCTACAGAGAAGCTGGCGATCCAAGCAAACCCAAGGTACTACTCTTACATGGTTTCCCAACATCTTCTCATATGTTCCGTAATCTCATTCCTCATTTGGCCAAAGACTATCACGTCATTGCACCAGATTACCCCGGGTTTGGCGCATCAAGCATGCCAACGGTTGATAAATTTGATTACACGTTCGATAACATCTCAAATGTAATTGGAAAATTACTAGAACGAAAAAGCATCAATCGATATGCGGTTTACCTAATGGATTATGGCGCACCTGTTGGATATCGCCTCTTTGCCAAAAAACCTAAACAAGTAAGTGGTTTCATCATTCAAAATGGCAATGCTTATGAAGAAGGCTTAAGTGACTTTTGGAAGCCATTAAGAGCCTATTGGAAAACACCGTCAAAAGAAAACGCAGATAAGTTACGAGGGTTTTTAAAATTAGACGCGACGAAATGGCAGTATCTACACGGTGTGAAAAATCCAGAAAAAATCAGCCCGGATAATTTCTGGCACGTTCAGTATTTACTGGATCGCCCTGGTAACCAGGAAATCCAGCTGAAACTCTTTCTTGATTACGGCACCAATTTACAAAGATATCCGCACTGGCAAAAACTATTCCGCGAACATCAGCCACCAGCACTTATCGTCTGGGGTAAAAATGATCCTATTTTCCCAGAGAGCGGCGCTCATCCCTATAAGCGCGATCTAAAAACAGTCGATTTCAATTTACTAGACACAGGACATTTCGCACTAGAAGATCACGGCAATGAAATTGCAGAAAAAATATTGTTGTTCCTAAAGCGCATAAATTAACAAAACAGTTAGAGTTACACAAAAAAGAAGGCCCCTTACTAAGTAAGAGGCCTTCTTTATAAAATAGTCACTTAAAGTGAAAAACTAAGCAGCATGCTTGGAACGGACACGTCTTTTTTGCTGTCCACCAAATTTATTACCTGAAGGCTTCTGCCCTTCACGCTTTTCAGATTTATGTTTTGCTGTATTTTTTGCAGGACTTTTCTTCTTACTAGCATGCTTCACGCCATCAGAAGATTTACCGTGCGCCTGTTTCTGACCCTGACGTTCATTAGAGCGTTTATCTTTTTTACCTTCAAAACGCTTACCCTCAGCGCGAGCACCATCAGCTCGTTTTCCTGAAAATTTCTTACCTTGAGAAGATTTCCGCTCACTCCCGCTTTCACCCGCTCGTTCACCCATTGGTGACCAATCAGAGCGGTTTTCACTAGAACGTCCACCATCACCATGTCTGGAACGACCAGCCTTAGATCGTCCATTCTTAAAGCCACCCTGTCTGGCACCACCAGAACTGCGTCCTTTATAACCACCACCGCGCTGAGGTTTCTTCTTACCCGCTGCTGGTCCATTTTTCGGAACTTCAATATGAAACTCGTGATCTTCGTCAACTTCAATCGGCAAATTGATCAAACGCTCGATAGCACGCAAAGTCCCTACATCTTCCGGATCACAGAAAGACACAGCAATACCAGACTTACCAGCCCGGCCAGTACGACCAACACGGTGAACATAGTTCTCTGGTTCAATTGGCAATTCATAGTTAACAACATGTGTAACATCATCAACATCGATACCGCGCGCGGCCAAATCCGTCGCAACCAAAATTTTAATCCGTCCATTACGGAAGTTTCTCAAAATCTTTTCGCGTACACGTTGACGTTTGTCTCCATGAATAGCATCTGCTTGAAAGTTATTTTTAAGAAGAAAATCAGTAAGCTTATCTGCACCGCGTTTCGTCCGCGTAAAAACAAGCACCCGCTCAATTGCATCACCATTAAGTGTTTGAATAAGCAAGTCCCGTTTATTAGATCCCTTAACATTCATCACTTTATGATCAATGGTTTCCGCAACCGTTGTTTTTTGTTCTATTTCAACAAAAACCGGATCATTTAATAAAGCCTGAGATAGCTTACGGATCTTCGGGTTCATTGTAGCAGAAAACAAAACCGTCTGATGTGACTTCGGTAAAGCCTTAGAAATATCCATAACATCATTGATAAAACCCATATCAAGCATACGGTCTGCTTCATCTAAAATAAAACTATGAGTTTCATCAAAAGTAATACCGCCACGCCCAACATGATCCATCAACCGGCCTGGTGTTGCAATCAACACATCAACGCCGCGTTTTAATTTTTGAATTTGCGGACCATAAGGCAAACCACCTGCAATAACCAAATGCGTAAGTTTCGTACCAGCAGAAAAGCCTGCAATACATTGACCGATTTGTTGAGCCAGTTCACGTGTTGGCGCTAAAATCAGAGCTTTTGCGGTATTGGGTAATGGTTTCGATGGGTTCTCTATAAGCTTATGTAATAAAGGAAGTGAAAACGAAGCTGTCTTACCACCACCAGTGTGGGCAATGCCCATTAGGTCATGACCTTCCATCAAAGCTGGAATAGACATAGATTGTATTGGTGTAGGCGCTTCAAAACCTTGTTTCTCTACAGATTTTAAAAGTGGGGCAGCCAAGCCTAGCGCATCAAATTGCGTCAAAGCAAATATCCTCTCGCGGTTTCAATGACATATATAAATGTCATGTTTTCTCCGCGAACACAGAAAGCTTCAACACGAGACTCTTTGAAAAAGAATCTCACAAAGCTACTCTTAAGTTATAAACTTAAGAAGGGAAGGCGGAATTAAAAATTAAATGAAAAAGCATCGCACTAACTTTTAAAGTGCAACAAATCTGTCGCTTAAGTCACTTATTAACGGAGCAAAGTCAAGGAGAAACGTGAAGTTTATAAAAAAACTTTAAATCGCTAGTTCTAAATCTTCAAGCATTACACCCAAAAAGCATGTACCAATTTTAGGAAATACACCGATAATTTTATGGTTACTTGCCAGCCGGTTACAAGTTTGGTTGTTCTAAAGGGCACCAAGAAAACCGATTGCTTGAGGGCAACCTAAAGGCTCAATAAAAAACAATTGCTCATGGCGGTTTCTAGTTTGAAACTAAAACCTCACGAAACAAAGAGTAGTTTGAGGCCAACTAAATAAGTCCATCTCTAACACGCGAAAAAAGAGCGTTAAGGTTAAACTCCAGTACGTTTTAAAACACTCAAAAAACAAACAATGCAAACTAACTTTGCGCGAATCAAAAACAAAAAAACGAATCATTTTCCTTAACGAACACAGTTAATTCACAAAACTCCTATGGTTTTTAAATACAAAAATTTAAAATTTCAAAATTTTTTTCCACAAGTAGAAAGAAAAAAAAATGGTCGCCTCATCAAATAATTTTACACTCGCCCCAGAGTTATTAGCAGATACAATTCCGCTAAAATCAATCGGTGGCACCCCCCTGTCGCTTTGTTATCTCGGGCTCATGAATAATCAACATTTTCCATGGCTTATCATGGTTCCTCAACAAGCCAATTTGAGAGAAATCATAGACCTTTCGAAAGCAGATCAACATAAATTAATGGATGAAATCTCTCTTGTTTCAAATCAAATGCAAACGATTTTTGCACCACATAAACTAAATGTTGCTGCCCTAGGAAACATGGTTGCACAGCTTCACATTCACATTATAGCACGCAACGAAAACGACGCTGCCTGGCCCAATCCGGTTTGGGGACATGCCCCCACAAAACCTTACGATGAAGAAGAAAAACTTAAAATAATCAACCGCCTGAAATAAAGGAATAGACTAACGATCAGCTATTAACTGCAAATTTTTCCTCTTGGCCCACGAGTTGCTTCTATAAAACTGAAACGTTCAAGAATAAAGACGCAAGAACGACAGATAAACTTCAGCCAGCAGCAAAGGAGCGCAACATGTCACTTGGTGGAATATCCGGCGGAACCTTCGATTTAACCAGTTTAAAGGCTCTAAGACACGAAAAAGGGCTAGAACTCTTTAAACAGAACGATACAGATAAAAGCGGTGGGATCTCAATTTCAGAGTTTCAAAAAGCTCATGAAACAAATCCTCTTGCCCCTTTGACACAGGCAAAAAATACCGACCAGGCCTCTCTAGAAGAAATTTTTGCCCACTTAGATGCAGACGGAAATGGTGAAATAGGTATCAAAGAATTTAGAGATGCAAAACCTCCAGCACCAGGTGGTAACTTTGCTCCTGACACACTCGCATCACTACTACAACTACAAGAAAAGAGTTCTGAAAATCCTTTTCAAAAATTAGTAGAAACAGCATCTAATAAACAAGATACAAATTCTGATTTGCTAGATGGCCTCTTAAAAACATTGTCATCAGAAGACAAAAAGTAAGATCACTTTTTTAATTTTAGAATTGATAGATAAAAATTGAAATGCTCTGCAAGGTATTGCGGAGCATTTTTTATTAAAATCTTCAAAATAGATGCAAACACATCTCCAAAATTTCCAATCATAAAAGCCAAATCAATCAAACCAAATATTCTCATTTCTCAAACAACAAAAGCCCTCTAACTCACTGTGATATTTAAGACTCTTCAATTCGAGAAATTAGTTAGAAAGAAAAAATTAATCTTTTAGATTCATTTAGATAGATAAGGTTACGTATCGTTATCTTTCAAAAACAGCAGGAAACAAAAATGACTACAGCAACAAAATCAAAAGCAAAGCCTAAAAAGGCCGTCGCTAAAAAAACATCTACCATTACTAAAAAAGTAATCGCAGGTGAAAAAATCTCAACCAAAAAAATTAAAACAGCTAAGAAAACAACTGCTGCTAAAAAGGCTCCGGCTAAAAAAGCAACTGTGAAAAAAGCTCCAGCTAAAGCAGCTGCGAAAAAAGCTCCAGTGAAAAAAGCAGCAGCTAAAACAACTGCAGCTAGAAAAGCTCCAGCCAAAAAAGCAGTAGCTAAGAAAACTCCAGCTAAAGCAACTGCTGCAAAAAAAGCACCGGTTAAGAAAACTGCAGCTAAAAAAGCTCCGGCTAAAAAAGCTGTAGCTAAAAAAGCACCAGCTAAAGCAGCAACTGCGAAAAAAGCACCAGCTAAGAAAACTGTAGCTAAAAAAGCACCGGCTAAGAAAGCTGTAGCGAAAAAGGCTCCGGCTAAAAAAGCAGTAGCTAAGAAAGCACCAGCTAAAGCAGCAACTGCAAAAAAAGCACCAGCTAAGAAAACTGTAGCTAAAAAAGCACCGGCTAAGAAAGCTGTAGCGAAAAAGGCTCCGGCTAAAAAAGCAGTAGCTAAGAAAGCACCAGCTAAAGCAGCAACTGCAAAAAAAGCGCCAGCTAAGAAAACTGCAGCTAAAAAAACTACGACTAGAAAAGCACCAGCCAGAAAAACGACAGCAAAGAAAGCTTAAGTTTTATTATGATCAACACATCAGGGTTGAACTTTATACAAAAATGCACCGGCGAATAATCATTCACCGGTGCATTTCTTGCTATTTTCTAAACAAGCTATCTAACAATAGTTTTAGTTAAACACTATCAATACTGATTTTAAACTCTTCTCGGCAGCGAGAAAGCCAGGATAGAATAGATGCTCTAGTCTCTAATCCAAACCCACCTAAATGACAGCGATGCGTATAAGCAAATAGCGCAATATCCGCTATTGTTAATTGCTCACCAACCAGCCAATCATACTGAGACAAATGTTGATTTAATAAATCAAGCGCTTTTTCCCCGCGCTCAACCCGCCACAACTCACGCTCTTCTTTCTTCTTTTTTAAATAAAACATTTGAAACATTGAGACCGCAATATAAGGCTCATGACTATATTGCTCCCAAAACAACCACTCATCCACTTTAGCTTCTAAAAAAGCATCCGTCGGTAAAAGGCCTGTTCCACGTGCTAAGAAACGTAAAATGCCATTTGATTGCCCAATCACTCGCCCATCATCCAACTCAATAAGAGGCACCTGGCCAAAAGGACTTTTTAGCAAAAATTCTTCGCTTCGCGTTTCACCTTTAAGCAGATCAATTTCTACCCACTCATAGTCCAAGTTCAAGTAATCCGCCAGAAACTTAACTTTCAAACAATTACCAGATTGCGCATCTCCATAAATTTTCACAAAAAATTCCCTTTCAAAAATCAAGCAAGATCCAGCCCCTTGTGCGCCCCAGTCATCTCATCGTGCAATTGAATTAACTCGGCAAGTGATGGGTCAACTTTCCAATTGCCTATCTGCTTTATAAACTGACAAGTCGAATGACCTTTATGCAAATGCTCATAAGCCTCAACCCAATCATCATAAATTCTGAGTTTCTCTTCATCTTCAGGAGACCAGTGCTCTACCATGTTCTTAGTCACCCGCCGGCGCAACAATGGATATAGATTTAATTTATCAACGACTTCAGGTTTCATACGCCAGCTTTTGGGAGTAAGTCGCGCTCGAAAACTATTTTGGCTACGACATAAACTTTGATAAAGAGGATCAGTACCTAAAGCGTCAAAAATCTTATGCGTGTCTTCATCCCGCGGCTCTAAAGGTCTGGAAGAAACAATAACCCGATATCCCGCAAATGTGCGGTAAATTAAAAA
>CAXIDO010000023.1:0-11419 GCA_964022745.1 uncultured Methyloligella sp.
GATACCATTTAATCGCCTCTTTGAAATTAACTGGAATACCGCGCCCGGTTTCATTCATGTAGCCAAAATTAGTCATGCCATTATAATTTCCGGCCAAAGCAGATTTTTTGTACCACTTAGCTGCTTCTTTTAAATCACGAGTTATGCCTTTGCCGTTTTCATACATATAGCCAAGGTTAGTCATGCCCTGTGCTTCACCAAGTTCAGCAGCTCGCTTGTACATTTGAGCCGCTTTCGACACATCCTTGACGATGCCAAAACCGTTTTCAAGAGAATAGCCTAAATTCACCATAGCGCTTTTATACCCCATCGAGACCGCCTGTTTATAAAGGCGAACGGCTTTGTAATGATCTTTTGTTTCTCCATTCCGGCCATTAAAGATGTTCCACGCCCGTGTGAAAATGGCTTGTGCATTTTTAGAAACTTTTTTCGGCGTCTTCACGATCGGCGGCAATAGCGCTAGCGGTTTGTTGGGTTGCTTCACTTTAAGCTCATCCAATCGTGCTTTCGCTAAAGTTGAGTAAATTCCGCTTTTACATTCAGCCAAAAACGCTTCAACTTGAGCGTAAGTCGCAGAAGTCGCAATTTGTGGCCAAACCCCACATGTACCCCCACCTTGAATGTTAACCGCAGGTTGTTTCGTGATCACTTTTTGTGGTGTTGAAAGGTCAACTGCGCCAACAGCAGGTGGTGTGAAATAGAAGTCACCAAGCACTTCATCATAATAAGCGGGGCGCTGTTCGTGGCTCACGGTTGAAGCAAGCTTCATAACCTTGCGCCGTACTTGCCGCGCTGTATCTGAAAGTTTTAACCCAGGCTTTGAAAGCAAGGGCACTAACGTGCGTGTAAAAACGGAGTTTGGATGCGGGTCACTATCACTCAGGCGATCAAGTGCAGATTGTCCAAACCCGGCTGAATAAAGAATAAATGTGCCCTCAGGCGGTGCTTCCATCGTCCCAAGCCCGCGTGTGCGCCCTAAGCTCCGCGTACCAGATTTTTGAAACGGATTGTTCCGGCAAGCATCTAAAATCAGCATAGTCATGCGTACCTTACGGCGGCCAATTTCATTGAGAACATAATTAACGCCAATTGCCTCACTTTTCACGAAAGACTCTTGGCCAGGTTCAGCATTAGGAATATCAGTTGGAAGGAGGTAATTCTGCCCACGTATTTCAACGCCGTGACCGGCGAAGAAGAAAAGTGCCTCATCTCCAGCCTGCAGCGAAGAGAGAAATTTCTGTAATTGTTGATTAAAGCCGCGACGGTTTAAGTCTTTATGTAAATGAACCTTAAACCCAAGTGCTGTGAGCCTCTTTGATATACTATCAGCATCATTTTTCGCTTTGGCAAGCTTGGGAACATTGACATAACTGTCATTGCCAACGACCAATGCCACTCTTTTCGCATAACCTGATGTAGAAAAAGAAAGGTGCAAAACTACAGACAATATCAAAAAAGCAAGACCGCGCATTTCAAAAGTCCTCCAAACAGCGTGAGAATTTCATAATTTAAGCCAAAGTATAAAAGAACTGTGATGAAATTTCCATATCAAGGAAGATTAAATTATTGCAATGTTGCAAAGAAATAGCTCTATTGGGTGAAAGAAATTATTTTTTAAGGCTCTGACAAATCTCTTAATAAAGTTTGTCAGGAATAGATTGTTAGTATTTGAATATGAATAAATTCACACTGTTTCTTGGCGTTTTAGCGTTTCTTCTGGCTCATTCAGCACCTCTCAAAGCTGAAAAGCTCTTAGAAAAAGTCGAAAGCCCCTACAACACCATCTATATCTACAAGCAAACCCCATATATCACACTTGCCTTTGGTCACAAAAGCCGCCGCTATGTTGAAAGCCGCCGAAACCCAAACGATTTAACAGAGCTCCCAGTTGAATATACCAAAAGTTTTACCATCGGCATGGCATATCCGAAAAACTTGAATTCCTTTCTCATGATCGGCATGGGCGGCGGTTCAACCAGTTGGTACTTGCATAAATCACTACCAAAAGCCAAAGTCGTTGCCGTTGAGCTCGATCCTGAAATCATTCGCTTGTCGCGAAAATATTATGGCTTTAAGCAAAATGGCAAGCAAAGCGAAAACTTCACCATCTCAGAGCTGGATGGTCGCATGCACATTCTGCGCAAAAAACAAAAGCACGATATTATCTTCGTTGATGCTTATAGAGGTCAGTTCGTTCCTTTCCATCTAATGACGAAAGAATTTTTTGCCCTTGCCAAAAAGCGCCTCAGTCAAGGTGGTGTCATGGTGCAAAACATCGAACCTTCAACCATGCTCTATGATAGCGCCATTGCCACCATCTCTTCGGTGTTTGATCATGTGGATGTGTATAGAGGCGGCGGCAATATTGTGGCCATAGCTTATGATGGTGAGAAAAAATCAATTGAGAGCTTAATTGACAAGGCAACCCAGTTACAAGAAACACATAAGTTTCGCTATGCCTTGCCAGATCTCATCCAGAAACGCGCTATGCTGTTGGATTACAACGCAAAAACCAAAGCGCTCACCGATGATTTCGCACCAGTGAATATGTTGAAGACCATAAAAACGCACAATAAAAAGCACAAATAAATATCAGGATCGCTAAATGCCGAATACAAAAAATACTAACAATTCGCTGAGCTATATAATGATGCTCCTAGCCGCATTCATCGTCGGCGGCGTTATCATGTCTCTTGAAATGCTGGCCTCACGTTATTTAAATCCCTATTTCGGTGGAACGATCTTCACTTGGGCGGCTTTAATCTCTGTTGTGTTGCTTGCTATGATGGGCGGCTATTTCCTTGGTGGTTATAGTGCTGATAAGAAAAAATCCGGCTGGTTGCTAGAAGTGATGATTTTCATCTCCGCTCTTTATATGATTGCCTTGCCACAATTTATTGACCCAATGATGGAAATCGTTATCACAGCCATTGAAGATGTGAAACTAGGAGCTCTAGTTGGCGCCCTTGTTGTCACCGGCTTACCCGTTGCCTGCCTCTCTACTTATTCTCCGGTTGCCATTCGGCGAACATTAAATAATGTCGAACATGCAGGGCGAACATCGGGAACAATTTTCGCTATCTCAACGGCCGGTAACATCTTCGGCACGCTGGTTACGTCCTTTTATCTCATCCCCAATTTTGGCACTCGGAGCTTGACGCAATCATTGTCAGTATTTCTGGCCTTAGCATTAGCAATCGTAATATTTGCCCGCCCAAAATCAGAGACCCAAAAACCTGCAACTCAATTCAAGACGCTGTTGCCAATATTAATGATCTTCGCAGGCTTAATGAGCCTTTCGTTCTTGGGGGTAAATGAGCTTCACGCAAAAGAAAGCCAGATAAAAGAGGGGAACAGAACGGTCATTGAAAAACAAGCAGCCTACCCCGAAGGCCCGGTTTTTATCAGCGGTGATCTCTATTACACAGAAATGACCCGCAATAGAGTGATGAAAGTCTCTGCGCAAACTCTCGAAAAAATGACAGTTAATAAAAAGTCTCTTAAAAAAAAAGCCCAATAAAACCTTTTAAAGGGGCGAAAATAAAAGGGACTAGTCCCCCCTTCTTTTATAAAAAGGGATGCGGTCCCACATCGCTCGCACGCTACCAAACAAACAAACTTGTCATCCTCTGCCATTTAAGTGATGAGCTGATCATCACAGATCAAACAGGCAAAACCCTCCGCACCATAAAAAAGAGCAAAGAGGGCATCGCAATCTTTCATCCCAATGATTGCATTAGCGACGGAGAAGGAGGCGTCTACCTCACAGCCCCCGGGCACTTTGACAAAAAACTCCAACCCATGGGGCTGATCTTTTATCTAAGCAAAGAAGGTATCGTAACAAAAATCGCAGAGAACCTCATCTATCCCAACGGCATCGCGATTTATAAAAAAGAACTTTATGTCTCAGAGCACCTGGCCAAGAGAGTGAAAAAATATCCGCTTCTGGGAAAAGGAAAAATTGGCAAGAAAAAACACTTCACGGACTTTAAAAATGCTTCTTCTTTTAGAAACAGAGATCCAGAATATACAGGGCCTGATGGAATAGAAATCTCAAAAAACGGGACCATCTACATCGCCGAATACGCCAGAGGCCGCATCTATATATATGGCGCAGATGGAACCTACAAAAAAAGCCTCCACACGGGCCTCCCCTTCGTCACCAACATGGTGTTGGATAAAAGTGAAACGAGCCTAGTCATCACCGGCGCAAAAAGCTTGAATAGTTTCTTGCAGTTTGGTGAAGTTTATATTCGATCTCTAAAATAAAAATAATAGGCAATATTAAATAGGTAGATTACTTATATCTGTGTTTTGTTGATAAACATGGTGTCGTGCTCTCCAAAAAGGAAAAAATATAAGGTTGGTTGAGCTATCTTCTAACCATTCATTTCCTTCGTTGTATTCAACCGTCCATTTATACGGAAAATCTCCTGCTAAAACGGTTTTTAGTCGACAATTATTTGAAAACCCAAAGTAAAAACAATTCAAGGCATCTTGCGCAGAATTAAAATGTTCATGCCAACCTTCACCAAAGGTCACGGTAAAGTGCATCCCCTCATCTTGTAGAGAAACATTAAAGCCCTGATCATTACGTGGTTTAACGCAAATAAATTTGTGATCCTCCTCAAGAGTTACTCCTGGGTGGTCATGCAGTTGTTTTCGTATCACATTAATAGGGTTCATTTGTCAGAGTTCCAACAATTGAAAATAAAAAAAGCGTTGAACCACCAGAGTGAGCCTCAATAGTCACGCAAGGCAGTTCAACACTATATCGTTCTTCATGCAAAGTACACTGAGCGTCAGAGAGGAACTTTGCAAGAAATCTTAACTACTCTCAAAAATCAACTCACCATCAGTCACATCGACCTTGATGATCTGACCATCCAAAACCTCACCGCCGAGGATTTTCTCAGCTAACGGGTCTTGTACTTGCTTTTGAATAACCCGCTTCAAAGGCCGCGCACCGTAAGCCGGATCATAGCCTTTGTTGGCAAGCCATTCAGTAGCAGTGTCGCTGAGCTCTAGGGTAAGCTGGCGCTCATCAAGAAGCTTTTGCAACCGTCTAATTTGAATGGTTACAATCGCAGCCATCTGCTCCCGTTTAAGCCGGTGGAACAAGATCACCTCATCGACGCGGTTGAGGAACTCAGGTCTGAAATGCCCGCGCACCTCTTGCATCACTTTCGCTTCAACCAACTCAACATCATCGCCATCTTGTAGCGAAACAAGATGTTCAGAGCCAAGGTTAGACGTCATGATGATAAGGGTGTTGCGGAAATCAACCGTCCGCCCTTGACCATCTGTCAAGCGTCCATCATCCAAGACTTGCAAGAGCACATTGAACACATCGGTGTGCGCTTTTTCAATCTCATCAAACAAGATCACCTGATACGGCCGCCGGCGCACTGCCTCAGTGAGGACACCGCCTTCTTCATAGCCAACATACCCAGGAGGCGCCCCGATAAGCCGAGCGACAGAGTGCTTCTCCATAAACTCGGACATATCAATCCGCACCATGGCCGTGTCATCGTCAAAGAGAAACTCAGCAAGAGCTTTCGTCAGCTCGGTTTTACCAACACCCGTTGGGCCAAGGAACATAAAAGAGCCAATCGGCCGGTTCGGGTCTTGTAAGCCAGCCCGCGCCCTGCGAACGGCCGTAGAAACTGATTTCACTGCATCTTTCTGGCCAATCACACGACCAGCAATTGCTTCTTCCATCTTGAGGAGTTTCTCGCGCTCCCCTTCAAGCATCTTGTCAACCGGCACACCAGTCCAGCGAGAAACAACGCCCGCAATATCAGATTCGCGCACAACTTCATTGACCATCAAATCAGAAGAGTTATCACCATCTGGTGTCTCAGAGAGTTGTTTTTCCAGGCCAGGAATAACACCATAAGAAAGCTCACCAGCCTTGGCGAGATCACCTGCGCGCTGGGCTTGCTCAAGCTCAATCCGTGCCTGGTCAAGCTGTTCCTTCACTTTGTTTGCGTCAGAAAGCTTAGCTTTTTCACTAGACCAGCGCTCAGTTAGCGCGAGTGATTGCTCTTCAAGGTTCGCAAGTTCTTCGCTTAGTTTCTTCAAGCGGTCTTTTGAGGCCTCATCATCTTCTTTGAGTAATGCCTCGCGCTCAATCTTCAGCTGGATAATCCGGCGGTCAAGCTCGTCAAGTTCCTCAGGTTTTGATTCAACCTGCATGCGCAACCGGCTCGCCGCCTCATCCATCAAGTCAATCGCCTTATCCGGCAAGAACCTATCAGTAATATATCGGTTAGAAAGGGTGGCACTGGCAACGAGTGCATTATCAGAAATCCGCACCCCATGGTGCAGCTCATATTTCTCCTTCAACCCACGAAGAATAGAAATGGTATCTTCAACTGTTGGCTCAGAAACAAACACCGGCTGGAAACGCCGCGCAAGGGCAGCATCTTTCTCAACATGCTTGCGGTATTCATCAAGCGTTGTCGCACCAACACAGTGCAGCTCACCGCGAGCTAACGCAGGCTTTAGTAAGTTAGAGGCATCCATCGCTCCATCAGATTTACCGGCACCAATGAGCGTATGCATCTCATCAATAAACAGCACAATTCCGCCTTCGGCAGCTTTCACTTCAGAGAGAACGGACTTAAGCCGTTCTTCAAATTCACCGCGATATTTCGCGCCTGCAATCAACGCGCCCATATCAAGGGAAAGCAATTGCCGCCCTTTAAGGCTCTCAGGCACATCACCATTAACAATACGAAGAGCCAACCCCTCTATAATTGCTGTTTTACCAACGCCTGGTTCACCAATGAGAACCGGATTGTTTTTAGAGCGCCGTGAGAGCACTTGCACAGTGCGACGAATTTCTTCTTCGCGCCCAATCACCGGGTCAAGCTTGCCGTTGGCAGCTTCTTCAGTTAGATCACGAGCAAAACGTTTCAGCGCATCAAAACCTTCTTCAGCTGATTGCGTGTCTGCTGTGCGCCCTTTGCGAATATCATTAATCGCTTCATTTAATTTCTGTGCCGTGATCCCGCCAGCAGACAAAATCCGCCCAGCTTCACTAGAAGCTTCAAGGCAAGCAGCCAGCAACAAACGCTCAGTAGTGACAAACTTATCGCCCGCTTTATCAGACACATCTTCAGCCGCTTTAAATAGTTTTGCCATGTCTGGCGCGATATAAAGCTGCCCGGCTCCTGAGCCACTTACTTTGGGAATTTTAGACAGCGCTGCGCTTACCTGAGCCGCAATCAATTGCGGGTTCCCACCAGCTTTGGTGATCAGATTGACCGTTAAACCATCCTGGTCTTCCAAGAGAGCTTTTAACAAATGCAGGGGGGTGAACTGTTGATGGTCATTCGCAAGCGCTTCTTGTTGGGCGGCTTGCACAATTGTCTTGGCCCTATCGGTATATCTTTCTTGTTTCATCTCTATCTGCCTCTTAATGCCCACTCAAAATTCCCTATATATAAGGCGAATTTTATGTGTCTAAACAGTTATTTGTTGAAAAGGATGTTGAATATGATCTGCGGCAAATAATCCCAAATAGGCAACCATTCACCCGATAATAATTATATATGTTGCCAAGAAACGAATTAAAGAGGCATTATGCAAAAATAAGTGATAAAAACTAGATTAAAGTATAATAGTCTAAGTGTCAGCTACTAGTGCGTTCCGCCCAAAAGTGGATACCGGTTTTGGGAATAGTGCGGTTGCTAGTGGGCAACTGAAGTGCACAAAAAAGCAACGCTGTAACAAGACTCTAGAACATTTCCTTGAATTCATAAAATGAGGAATGTACTAGTTTAGAGGAATAAAAGAATGACAAGCCAGAACGGCGATGATGGCCAAAATAAGAATCAAGAACAAATCATTGTTCATTCTCTCCATCGTTATCCTGTAAAAGGACTATCAGCTGAAAACCTAGACACAGTATCTGTCGAAGCCAATCGGTGTTTTCCCTTTGATAGGGCCTATGCCATTGAAAATGGCCCCTCTCGTTTTAATGCGAAAGAGCCTAAGTTTTTGCCAAAAATCAACTTTTTAGCGTTGATGAAACATGAGCGCTTGGCAAGGCTGGACACGAGTTTTGAGGCTGAAACAGAAACTCTAACCATTTTTAGAGAAGGTCGTCAGGTCGCAAAAGGCAACCTCTCTACGTCTATTGGCCGAAATATGATCGAACAGTTCATCGCCGCTTTTATGCGAGAGGAATTAAAAGGGCCACCGAAATTACAATCAGCACCAAACCACCATTTCGCTGATTGCCCAGACCCGCTTGTCCATATTATCACAACGGCTTCAGCCAAAGCACTTGAAGTGATTTTAAATGATAAAGTCGACCTAAAACGGTTTCGCGCAAATATTGTTTTGGAGACAACCACACCGTGGACTGAAAAGCAGTGGGTTAATAAAGTCATTAAAATCGGTGATGTCGAAGTTGAAATTATCGATGAAACAGGCCGCTGTGCGGCGATAAATGTTGACCTCGCAACAGGCAAAAGAGGGCGCTCAATTCCAGCCACACTCACACAACATTTTAACAATGAGAACTTTGGAATTTATGGCAAAATCATCAAAGGCGGTCAGTTATCTTTAAAAGATACGGCCCAAATCATAACATAAAATATTGTGGCTGATATTTTAGTGTCTAAAAAAGCGTTTCGCCCAAAAATGGTTCCCGGTTCTGGGGTAGCGCGGATGCATCGTGGGCATCTGAAGCGCCACTAAGAAGAGCCGCTAGGCAGCTGCATCATCGGCATTGTTTTCAATGATCGGAGCTTCTGAGGCAGGGCTATCAGCAACAGGTGCTTCAGATTGTTCAGGTGCAATCATCTCAACTTTAGGTTCAGAGCGGCGTCTTCCCCGTGCACGTGGCTTGGTGTCTTTGCCATCAGTTTTGTTTTCGCCAGTCTCATCTGTTTGAGATGCCGTTGCTTCAGCCTCAGATGCATCACCATTTGATTTTTGAGCACGTGTATCAGGGCGGCGGCGACGGTTATTATTCTTCCGTCCGTCAGAACGTCCACCGTCATTACGCCCTTTACCAGAAGAGGCGTTTTGTTGATCAGTGTCATCACTTTGAGATGGCTGATCATCAGATTTATCAGCATTAGACTGATTGTTTTGCTGAGCGGCAGCAATGATCCGATTATAATGTTCTGCGTGTTGAAAATAATTTTCTTGGCGGACAATATCACCCGAAGTTTGTGCATCGCGAGCTAGAGAGTTGTATTTCTCTGATATATGAGCTGCAGTCCCGCGAATTTTTACATCAGGGCCATTGGATTCATAATTTTTTGTTAGTGGGTTCTGTGCCTTACGGCTTCTTCCCCGTCCACGTCTATTTGATTGAGCTTGCCTCATCGGCTTCCATTCAATTTTTTAAGTTTAGGTTAAATTAACAAGTCATCACAAAGCTTATGGAAAAAGTGTCTTTAAAGAAAACTAAGTTTCAATAAAAGAAAATCATAGCAATATGTATGACAAATAAATATCAAAAGGTGTGGTGATCTTGGCTATCTCGGCCAATAATCCAGATAAAGGCTATTAGCCAACAAATCCAGATAAAATGCTAAACATTAATAAATAGCAAACAAACACACTTCTCAATATAATTCAAAGAAATATTTCTTTCATTTAAATCACGTACTTAAGTTTGGTCCACACTCTAAACTTAAAGGATTTGTATTTTCCTTTATCTACGAAAAGAATACAAATCAGAGTTATATTTGTTGCTAAATTTGATAATCAATTCCTCATCAAATTTCAGTTAAAATCAACATAAAAATTGAGAATATCTATCCCTCGTTCTAGAAATTATACACTCACTAAAAAGGCAAAAATATATCTTAAAGTCTCACGATATTTACCGTGTTAAAAAAGAAACTTTTTCAGCTTTAGCGGTACAAATTCTAGCAAATCAAAAACGGCTATTCTTTGCGTAACCTTGGTAGAAAATAATAAAGACGAAATTTCAAAGCGTCTCTAAGTTATGAAAAATCCAATGTCACGTAAGTGCCAAAGTCCCGCAAGTTCTATAACTTAAGCCCTATCTAAAGTGTTCTACCAAACAAGCTTAGATTTGAAGACAAATGCGGCGTTAAAATGTTACAAAAGCTTTCCATTATCATTCAAGCGTTGATAGCCGCGAAAAATAAATAGAAAAATTAGGCGCCCCCACCTAAATCAGAAACAAGGCCGGAAATAAATCAAACAGCCAAATAACGAACAAATCATAGCCTTTTTCACAGGTAACGCCAAGAAAATTTTTCATTAAAAAGAAGAATTAAAAAGAAAGTTTGATTGCAACCGTTCGAATTGTGCCAGCTAAATCAGATTTTAGATCATGATTTTGAATATATGGCTTTAAATTAGATTTATTTAATATTTCAACAAGTTGAGCATCTTGTCCCTGTCCAAATTCTAACAATAAAAGGCTTGATGGGGCAAGGAATTCTTTCGCCTTGCCAAATATAATTTTATAAGGATCAAGTCCTGTTTCTCCACCATTTAAAGCAAGGGCGGGGTCGAAATGTCTCACCTCTGGCATTAATTCATCCAGCTCTGATTCTGGAATATAAGGTGGATTAGAGAGTACGTAATCGAATTTACCCTCAATGGTTGAAAACCAATCGCTTTTTTGAAATTTAGCACGTTCGTTTAACCCAAGTTGAGAGGCATTTTTCTGAGCAATTTCCAGCGCTCCGGGGTTTATATCAGCGCCAACTCCTGTAGCAAAAGGCAACTCATGCAATAAACTTAAGAGAATGCAACCACTACCAGTCCCAAGGTCGAGGATCCTTAATGGTTCGTTTTTGCGTGATCCGATTTTTTCAAGGGCATGCTCTATCAATGTTTCAGTGTCAGGACGAGGATCAAGAGTGTCCTTGGAAATAAGAAAGGGTAGAGACCAAAATTCACTATGCCCCAAAATTCGGCTAATTGGTTCACGGTTTAGACGGCGGTGGACCAAATTGGATAAAGCTTCAGACTGAGCATCAGTTAAAAACAGGTCTTTATGTTGTATAAAGCCACTATGGGTGAGATTAGTGACATGTTGAACAAGTAGACGCGCATCCAAAGAAGCTGTTTTAATACCAGCAATTTCAAAGGCATGAATAAGACTTGGTAAGATGTCTGAAATTGGGGCAGCTTTAATCAGCAAGTTTGCCAAAATCTACACTCCATTAAACAAGAAAAAACGACCCATAGTCTTAACCAATAGTCTTAAATCGGGTTTAGACCCTAGCCTTCGCTATCCATAGCTGCCAATTGCTCTGCCTGGGATTCTGTGACCAATGCATCGACAATTTCATCAAGCCCTTCACCAGCCAGCGTTTGCTCTAACTTATGTAAAGTTAAGTTAATACGATGGTCTGTCACACGGCCTTGCGGAAAATTATAAGTGCGAATGCGCTGAGACCGGTCACCAGAA
>CAXIDO010000024.1:0-11248 GCA_964022745.1 uncultured Methyloligella sp.
GCTGTAGAAGGATGCATTTTATAATGCTCTTCCATTCTTAAATCATACTCACCTTGCGCAGGTTCTATAGGTCGTTCAGCTAAAGCAGCCCCCTTAGAACTCTCATCTTTTACTTGTCGTTGAGGCGCCCCACCAAAAGGCTGAGCATTTTGTGTATGACGTTCATCTTGCCCTCTTTGATCCTGTCCCAATTGACTAGTCTCAGATATATCCTGAGCGCTAATTCCTCTGGAGGAAACCTCTCGAGGAGCCATCTCTTGAGATGAAGGATCTCCTAATTCTTTTTCCTGATATCTCCGGTCATGAGACACACCACGTTGCCCCTCATACGGCGCCTGATTTTGTACCATATGATCCTGGTACAGTTCATTTGAAGGAACATCTGCCACAGGTCGGCCAGTATCAAATCGCCCACCATCAGGCCTTTGAGGCACAGCAAATTCACCATCATTATGTTGTTGATCCTGAACTGTAGTCTCAGTGCCTTCATCTTGCTTACGGTTACGACCAGTCAGGCGACTAAAAAATCCACCCTTTTTCTTAGGCTCAGCTTCTTTAAACTGACCTTCTGGCGCTTTATAAGCTCGCAATTGATTCTGCCCTGTAATAGGCAAATCTTCCATACTCGGCATCCGGCGCATAGAGCGATTAACACTCTGCGGGGCACCTGCAACAAATTCACGTCCCGTCATCGGGTTATTCGCACCTGGCGTTGCAGGAGGTGTATAACCAGCATCATCATCCGGTGACATAAAACGAGGCGGTTTATTTACAATCTGAACATTACCTCTCCCACCATTTGCTCCTACATCTTGCCCTTGAGGTAAAGGTCGGTCACCCTTTTGTCCGACAGTCCCTACAGGGGGTTGAGGCCGCAAACGTCCAGTTGAATTATGTAATGACGGATCACCTTGCCGACCATTTTGACCAGCGTTTAAAGTAGCTGGTTGTTCAGAAACAGTATCAAGTGTCTGCAAACGTTCGTTTAAACCAAGTGTATTTTGTTCTATTTCAGCATCAATTTCCATGCGACGACGGTCAGCTTCTTGATGCATAGATTCTGGATGACCGCGATTAAGCCCAGACGCCACTAACGATACCCTTAAGTAGCCCTCTAATTGCTCATCAAAGGTCGCACCAACAATAATATTTGCGTTCTGGTCAACTTCTTGTCTGATCCGGCTAGCCACTTCATCCACTTCAAACAAGGTCATATCCTGACCACCAGAAATAGATATAAGCAAGCCCTTAGCACCGGCCAATGATATATCATCAATCAAAGGATTGGAGATCGCTTCTTCAGCTGCCTTACGAGCTCTTCCTTCACCATGAGCAACACCTGTTCCCATAACAGCTGCGCCCATTTCAGTAATCACAGTTTTTACATCAGCAAAGTCAAGATTGATCAATCCTTCTTTCATGATGAGATCAGTGACACAAGCAACACCGGAATTCAAAACAGAATCAGCCAGACAGAATGAGTCAGCAAACGTCGTTTGCTCATTCGCCAAACGGAATAAATTCTGATTGGGAATAACAATCATCGTGTCAACATATTGGCGAAGTTGCTCAATACCAGATTCAGCAATGCGCATGCGGCGCTGACCCTCAAATTGGAAAGGCTTGGTTACCACAGCAACGGTAAGAACCCCAAGTTCTTGCGCTATACGAGCAATAACAGGAGCAGCACCAGTTCCAGTACCTCCACCCATACCACAAGCGATAAAAACCATATGAGCCTCAGAAAGAAGCTCTTTCATTTCTTCCATAACTTCTTCAGCAGCCCCTTCCCCAATTTCGGGGTTCGAGCCAGCACCAAGCCCTTCAGTCAGGTTAACGCCCAACTGCAAGCGAACATCAGCACCAGAAGTGGAAAGCGCTTGCGCGTCAGTGTTTGCCGCAACAAACTCCACGCCATGCAGCCCGGATGCGATCATATTATTAACCGCATTGCCACCAGCACCACCAACACCCATCACAATTATGCGTGGGCGTAATTCTTGAAAATTATGGACATTTGAACTCATTTGTTTCCCCGCTTCATAAGGAAGCACATCACTACAATAACTGATTCGGCCTATTAAATGCCAAAATCAATTTTCATATATCAAAAACTATCTTTCAGCCACGTTCCCATACGCGACCAATATCCACCCTGATGCTGCCCTCTGGCCACTTTCATAGTAAATTCATCCGCCAAATCATACCGCTGCAAAGCTTCAAACAGCCCAATAGAGCTAGAAAATGCACCGCCCAACATTTCTGAAGGCAATCCATTTAAAGCAGGCGGTGCACCTAAACGAACAGGTTTCGAAAAAATCTCAGAAGCAAACTCAGCAAGACCGTTTAATTGGCTCCCACCGCCAGTAAGAATCAATCTTTGGCCAGAATGCCCCCCAAAACCGCTATTATTAAGGCGCTCCATCACAAGAGATAAAATATGTTGGACCTTCGGCCTGATAATATCAGCCAATTGTGCAGCACTAATCTGACCTTCAGTGACTTGCCCCTCACCAACGATAGAATATTGTATTGGCTTATCCCAATCAGTTCCCTCAAGCTTTATCCCTGCAGAAAAAGCAGAGCCATATAGCACTTTAATGCGTTCCGCCTCTTGTAGGGGGCAATTGAGAGCCTGAGCAATTTCAAATGAAATTAAATCTCCGCCAACAGCAATGGCTTCTGAGTGAACAAAATATCCGTTGGCAAAAAGCGCCAACTTAGTTGTCCCACCACCAATATCAATCACAGTTGTCCCAAGCTCAATTTCACTCGGATCAGCTACAGCTAGCGCGCTCGCATAAGACGTAGCCAAAATACGAGCAGCCCGCAAATGACACCGCTCAAGCAAAAGAGCAATGTTTTTAAGAGGAGAAACATCTGCGGTGACAGCATGAAGGTCCAGTTCCAGCAAGTCTCCAACTCAATTAATCGGATCAATTACCCCAGTTGCTTCGTCAAGCGTGTAACCAAGCGGCATCAAATGGAGCACAGCCCGGCCATCTTCTGCAGCGTAATCGCGCCCCGCCACCATCACCTCATCAATGTGAGAGGGACGAACTCCATTTCCGTTTAATCGAACACTCGTCGTATAATTCAAAGATTGAAGGCGCCCGCATGAAACTGAAACAACCACATTTTCAACTCGGTGCCCCGCCATCTTCTCAGCCTGGCTCACAACATCACGCACAGCATTTTCAGCGGCATCCAAATCAATAAGAACACCAGCCTTCATACCTCTGGCTCGTTGATGCCCATAACCGATAATGCGTAAAACTGAACCAAGTGGACGCCGGCCATCTCTTTGAGCCTGCCTCTCATCGTCATTCATATCAGGAGAAAGTGATGCCCCACCAGTATAAGGAGCAGACAAAGGTCCAGAAAGCTGAGCAGGCATAGCTCCGTCCACCCATTCACCAATTAAACAGGTGAATTTGGTTGTCCCAAGGTCTATAACCGCAACAGTAGAGCCCATTTTGCTGGCTTGTTTCGAGCGCCCAAACACAGTGCTTCAACTTTCTATTCTAATATAATTTCAAGAGAAAAACTTTATCTCACAATTTGCAAGAACGAACTATAATTTGTCTTTACCCGTCATTTTACCGACAGAAAAATCTTCATCTCTCGAAAAAATCTTTATATTTTTGCTTTTTTTCGGCCGCAAAGTTATCCGATCCCCAATCCGCAAATCAATATGCGCCAGTTCACGGTTTAAAATATTATGTTGAGCTTGTAAGGCCCGCAACCGACTTAAAGCTCCCTCTATACCGTTTTCTGGCAATAAAACTTTCATTTCATTATGCAAAATCAAAGTCCAACGACGTTGATCTACCCTACGAAAACGAACAATAAGAGGTTGTAGATCATCAAATTTTGTCAAAATTTCGCGCAATTCATTGGCGAAACGAGGGGCTTCACTTCCCTCATAAATCGGAAGCTCGAAATGCGAACCAACCTTAACCTTTTCAATAACCACACCCAGCTTATCGAATACATAAGTACCAGAAAGAGTAACAAAACGACCAATTGGCTGGCGCTCTTCCACATAAATATTCAAACCGTGCGGAAACACACGTTGAACATCAGCCCGCAAAATCCAGGGCAGACTTTCAATTTTACGCTGCGCCTCAAATGTATTTAACGAGACAAGAGACTGTTCCCAAACATCACCAAGACGTTCAACAATCGCTTTTTCCTTCGTAAATTTATGTCCAGCGATATGAACTTCTTTAATCGGAAATTGCACTATTGAAATAAGCCGTTGGCCATAATCTTGCGCAAAGTTCATAAAGGCAAAATCATCGGGTATATGGCGGCGAAAGCCAAAAAACAAACCAATCCCAATAATAATGAAAAAGGTCAAAGCAAACCAAAAACGCCCAAAAGAGGTCTTTTTGGACGTTTGTGGCGCATAGCGTTCTGAAGACGGCGCAATATGATATTCTTCAGCGAATTCATCTTTAACATAACAACCAATAGAAGGTAGGCTTTCAGAAGCTGTGGCTTCAGAATTAGACCGTTTCCCTCTATTCATCATCGATTGCAAGATGCATCCTCCAAAATCCAGCGTACAAGCTCATTAAAGCTCCAGCCCGCTTTTTCAGCCATTTCAGGGAGTAATGACGTTGACGTCATCCCTGGCTGTGTATTCACTTCAAGACAAACAAGAAGGTCTTTCTTTTCGTCATATCTAAAATCAGCACGGCTCACACCTCTGCACCCAAGTGCAGTATGTGCCGTTAGAGTCCATTTCTGTATGAATTGGTAAATATTTGGTGAAATTTCAGCAGGGAGTATGTGTTGAGAGCCACCTGGTGCATATTTAGCATCATAATCATAAAATTCATGAGCTTCAGAACGAATCTCAGTCACATCCAAGGCCCGATTACCCAAAACACCACAAGTTAGCTCTAACCCATCAACAAACTCTTCAATGATCATATCATCATCTTCTGATCCAGCTTCTAAAATAGCCTGACCAGGCGGAGGTGTATCAATATCTTTTACAATGAAAATACCAACACTAGATCCATCAGCCACTGGTTTTAAAACATAAGGCGGTAATTTCAAATGCCCAAGCGCAGCTTCTCCGCGTTTTACAATCTTATCACTCGCAATAGGAACGCCAGCCGCACTTATAATCTCTTTAGCGATTTTTTTATGCATCGCCATTGAAGAAGCTAAAACACCAGAATGTGTATAGGGAATATTCAGAACCTCTAAAATACCCTGAATACAGCCATCTTCTCCAAATGGACCATGCAAAGCATTAAAACAAACATCCGGTTTCAACTCTTCTAAATGAGAAGCAATATTTCTCTGCACATCAACTTCAGTAACTGAAAATCCCTCAGCCCTCAGAGCTTCTGCACAAGCCTTACCACTTGAAAGGCTCACATCCCGCTCAGCAGACCAGCCCCCCATCAAAACCGCAACCTGGGCTTTCTCATCAATCATTGCGCCAAATCCTCTCCCATAACGTCAGCAACGCCCAAACGTTTAATTTCCCAATCTAACTTTACGCCACTCTTTTCAAAAACACGTTTACGAACAGTCTCTCCAAGAGTTTCAATGTCAGTTCCCGTAGCATCGCCTTCATTGATTAAAAAATTACAATGTTTTTCAGAAACTTTAGCACCACCAACTTTAAAACCTCTTAAACCAGCCTCATCGATCAGCTTCCAGGAGCTATGCCCAGGAGGGTTTTTGAATGTACTCCCACCGGTTCTATCTTTAACAGGTTGTTTTTCCTCACGATATGCAACAACCTCAGCATTGGCTTTTTCAATTTCTTCCCTCGAACCCGGCTGACCTTTAAACACTGCTTCAGTAAAAATAAAATGATTTGGTAGAGCACAATTCCTGTAAGTGTGCCCCATTTCCTCAGCAGTAAAGGTATGAATATTCCCTTCATAATCAACAGCCCGCGCTTCTTGCAAGTAATCACGAGTTTCCCCGCCATGAGCACCCGCATTCATACGAAGAGCGCCACCAATTGAGCCGGGGATCCCACGATAAAAACTAAGCCCCGCCACACCATGTTCAGCAGCAGCACGAGCAAGTTTCATATCAGGAACAGCCGTACCAACTTTTATCCGGTTGTCGTCCAAAGCTTCAATCGCGTTAAAACCGCGCCCCAAGCGCACAACAATCCCAGGGATACCACCATCTCTAACAAGTAAATTAGAGCCAAGCCCTATAATCGTTATGGGAAGTTCAACAGGTTTGTTTTTCATGAAATAAGCTAGGTCAGCTTCATCAGCAGGGGTGAATAAAAGTTGCGCAGGGCCACCAACCCTAAACCAGGTAATCTCAGACATCAGTGAGTTCGCCTTTAAGCGCCCTCTTAACTCTGGCATTGCCTCTTGAAAGCTCTCTAAATGATCTTCAAAACCCACCGAACCCATTGGTCTCTCCAAATTAAAACGTGATCGGTTTAAAGTTTACGCAAAAAAACGATCACAACCAGGTAGAAATAAAATTACTGAAAATAATACTCATGACATGAAAATGAATTGAAAACTTTGGAAAATTAAGCAGCAACCTCTTTTAGTTCATTTGGCAAATTATGCATCCAAGTAGAAATGCTACCCGCCCCTAAACCAATGATTAAATCCCCAGGTTCAGCTATTTCACTTAACAAAGGAGCTAAATCACTCGAGTGGTGAACATAACGCACATCATTGCCACGCGCCGCCACACCGGCCCCTAAGGTCTTATGGTCAAATCCTTCAAGCGGATCTTCACCAGCTGCAAAAACAGGCGCCATAACCACAATGTCTGCATCATCAAAACAAGCCTGAAAGTCTTCAAAATGACATTGCAATCGTGAATATCGATGAGGCTGCATAATCGCAATCACACGCCCGCTCGTTGATGATTTTGAAGCCCCAAGAACAGAATTAATCTCAACCGGGTGATGCGCATAATCATCATACAAATCAAAGCTTTGAACAGACCCTACATGAGTAAAACGTCTCTTCACTCCAGAAAACCCGGCAATACCATCACGAATATCAGCAAGTTCAACACCAATTTCATGCGCAACCGCAACGGCAACCGCCGCATTCACAGCGTTATAATGCCCTGGCATCGGCAACTTAAATCCGGTCACAGTCTGGGCACCGCCTCGCATATTTTCTGAAAACTCCAAATCAAACGTCAGTTCACCAGAGCCAGGAATACAATTGACTAGACGAATGTCTGCTTCTGCATGAGAACCATAAGTGAGGATTTTTTTCGACGTTAAACTCTCGTCACTTCGCAAATCATCTACCAACTCACGAACAACGGGGTGATCAATGCCAGCTAAAGTAAACCCATAAAACGGAATTTGTAGTGCAAATTGCTTAAACGCAGCTTTAACACCATCAAAGTCCCCATAATGTTCCATATGTTCAGGGTCAATATTGGTAATAATTCCAACCTGTGCGGGAAGTTTTAAAAAACTCCCATCAGATTCATCCGCTTCCGCAACTAGCCAATCCCCCTGACCAATCCGCGCATTAGAGCCAAAAGCTTCAATAATTCCCCCATTAATAACAGTCGGGTCAATCTGCCCAGCGCAAAGGGCAGCGGAAATCAAAGAAGTGGTCGTTGTTTTGCCGTGGGTTCCAGCAACAGCGATAGAAGATTTAAGGCGCATCAATTCAGCCAGCATCTCTGCCCGTAAAACAACAGGAATTCCATCATGCCGCGCCGCCACAAGTTCCGGGTTATCATGTTTAATCGCTGAAGACACAACAACAACAGACGCCCCTTTAACATGAGACGCTTCATGCCCAACGAACGCTTTTGCTCCCTTAGAGACCAAACGCTCCACATTGGCATTTCTGTTCATATCACTGCCCTGAACCTGATACCCCATACTCAGCAAAACTTCAGCAATAGCACTCATGCCAATGCCACCCATACCCACAAAATGTAAAGAGCCAATATCCAAAGGCAGTCGCATATAATAATCCCTCAATATAGCGCGGTTGCTTAGTGCCGGTTGCTAGTGGGCAACTAAAGGCACATTAGAAAGTGCAACCTGAAGCGCAACTAAAAAGCACGGATGCATAGTGGGCATCTGAAGTGCAACCGGAAGCGTAATCAAAAAAGTACTAATCGCTTCTTGCCAACGCATTAGATTTAGTCAGGTGGCACCATAAATGCAAACAAAAAGCTCAGGCTTTAAAACAACATAACCAAAGGCAAAACTAGGGGTATTATCTTAAACTGATTCAATTACGAAATCAGCCAATTCCACAACAGCTGACGCTTTTCCCACCGATTTGGCAGCATTCGCAGCAATTTGCAAGAGCAAAGGTTCACCCATAAATTCGTGTAATTGCCGATGGAAACCTGCCATTGTGATGTCTTTTTGCTCTAAAATCCAACCTGCACCCGCTTTTTCTAGCATTTTTGCATTTAAAAGCTGGTCATTATCCAACGCATGCGGAAGCGGCACCATTATGGCAGGACGGCCACAAACTGCCAATTCAGCAACTGTCGACGCTCCAGATCGTGAAATAACCAAGTGAGAGTGGCTCATCTCACGGGGCAAATCATCAAAAAATGCTTCACATTTCGCATCAATATCTGAATATTGATAAAGAGCGCGTACCCGATCAAGGTCTTCCGCACGGCATTGCTGAACAACGCAAAGCTTTGCCCGAACATCATCTTCAAGCTCAGCAAGAGCTGTCGGGAAAAAGTCAGAAAAAAACCGTGCCCCTTGGCTCCCCCCAAAAATCAAAATTTTAAATTTACCCACACCACTTGCTTCATTTGTGTCACCTGCTGACAACTGCAAATCAAGCTCCGGATAAGGCACATCTTGTACTGCCAAAACCTTATCTCGAACCGGGTTACCAGTTAACCGCACTTTATGCTGGCAATTTTCGGGTAAATATTTCACATCAGGAAAAGACGTGGCAATCACATCAACACGATTAGCAAGCATCTTATTCGCCCGGCCCATCACCGCATTCTGATCATGTAAACCAGTCTTAATCCCCAATTGCCCCGCCGCAATTAAAGGAGGAAATGTAGGGTACCCACCAAAGCCAAGCACAAAATCAGGCTTAATGTCTTTGAGCAAACGCCGCGCAGCCATCACTCCCCGCCCAAGAGTAAGTGCTGTTTTAACAAGGGCAATCGGGTTCTTACCCTTCATTGTGGCAGATGGCACCACATGCATTTGATCAGCAGGACTATTTCCAACCATCTCATCTACACGCTCGTCTGTGACAATATGCACGTCCACATCTCGGCGCTTTAGCTCTTCAGTTAAAGCAAAAGCGGGGAATAAGTGTCCCCCCGTTCCACCAGCTGCCAATAAAATTCTTTTTTTTGCCATAACTAAAAACCTTAGAAACTGAAACCCAATCAAAAAACTTAGAGACCTACTTAAAAACGCCCCATACTTAATGGATGACGCCGCGTCAAAGAAAGCGTCATACCAATGAGCAAAGCTGTGCCAAGAAGCGACGTCCCACCATAAGATATAAACGGCAAAGTCATCCCCTTCGCTGGAATAAGTCCTAAATTCACACTCATATTAATGGATGTTTGCAAAGCAAACAAAAGCATCAATCCAGACACTGAGAGGCGAACAAATAGGTCTTTCATTTCTCGCGCCCGCATCAGCGAAAGAAACACTATTCCCGCATAAATCAGCAATAATAAAATACAAGCAAGAACACCAAACTCATCTGCGATCGCCGCAAAAATAAAATCATTGTGCGCATCTGGTAAGAAGTGCTCCGCCAAACTCCCTTCACCAGGGCCACGGCCAAACCAACCCGCCTGACGAAACGCTTCCAAGGCCCTGGCAATTTGATAATTTTCACCTGAAGGATCAAGAAAATGGTCAATTCTCGCTGTCACATGTGGTAAAAATTGATAACCAAGAAACAAAGCACCAACCCCGGCCGCGAGAAAAAACATCACCCAGCCCCAGGCAAGACCAGCTAAGAAAAACATACCAACCCAGGTCGCCGTCAACAAAAGCGTTTGCCCAAAATCTGGCTGCAAAATCAGTAAGAAAGCAGAAATAACGTAAAACCCAATCGCCACACCATTGGCCGGTACATCACTTCGTTTCACTCCTTCAGAAAACGCCCAGGCCGTTAATACAATAAACGCTGGTTTTAAAATTTCAGACGGTTGTAGCGAAACGCCAAAAATTCTAATCCAGCGCTGAGCCCCATTAATTTCAGGTCCAAACAATAAAACACCGATCATAGAAATGAGAGATAAAACAAATAGCGCCAATGAAAGACGCCTAATATTTGATGGACTAAGAAAAGAAACAGCTAGTAACAAGACAGATCCAAAAACAGCAAAGACAAGTTGCCTTTGTACAAAGAAAAAATGCGGCAAGTCTTTTCGCATAGCAACAGGCGGGCTAGCCGAAAGCAGCATGACAATCCCAAATGCCAGCAATAAAAATGAAAGCCCAAGCACAGTCCGGTCAACAGTAAACCACCACTCAGTTAGATGGCTCCGCTCGGATCGTGACAACACCATGATTAAGCCTCTTCAGTTTCTCTATGCGCACCGCTCATCACAATACCTTCTAGTAAGCGAACAATCTCTACAAACGCATCTCCGCGTATCTCAAAATTTGCATATTGGTCAAAACTAGCAGCAGCTGGAGACAATAATATAGCAGCTTCCTTCTGGCTTTCACGAGAAGCCATCTCAACTGCTTTTTTCACAGCTGTTTCCATATCACCACAAAAGTCATAAGGTTTGTTGCTCTCATCTAAGCTCTTAGCAAATTCGTCAGCCGCTTCACCAATTAAAAATGTGTGGCGAACAGCCCCCATTTGAGACATGAGATCATTAATACCACCTTCTTTTGCAACACCACCAGCAATCCAATAAATATCTTCAAAGCTTTTCAGGGCTTGCTCACTCGCCTCAGCATTAGTGGCTTTACTGTCATTTATAAATAACAATTTCTGTCTCAAATTTTGTGAACCTGCAGATTGAGCATCACAAGGTATAACCAAAGTTGCAATCTGTTGCATCCGGTGTTCAAGCCCTGGGAACGTCTCCAATCCCTTGACTAAGCCTTCAAAGTTACTGGAAACTTTTATTGCCAACAAAAATGCAAAAGCCGCATTTTGTGCATTATGTTTTCCCCGCAAATGTTGAGCTGATTTCAAATCAATCTGTTGAACAACTTGAGTGTCACTAACTATTGAAAATTTGTCTTTTTCAATCACCACACCATTTTCAATTGATGGCGTAGAGC
>CAXIDO010000025.1:0-11217 GCA_964022745.1 uncultured Methyloligella sp.
TTTTTAATGAAACATGATCTAGTTTGCCTGTTCCGAGAATTGGGATTGTTTCATTTGTATGAATGGTTTTAGGGATGGCGAGTTCTGTTAAACCATCTTCTTTTGCTTTTGACATGAGCTCACTACGCTCTAAATTTTTTAAATCAGTAAGGAGTATAATTTGTTCTCCTTTTTTTGGGCATGGTAAGGTTACAACGCCGTGCATATTTTCTGGCCAGTGTTTTGATAGGAATTGTTCTACCATAGTGAGGGAGACCATTTCACCGGCGATTTTAGCGAAGCGTTTGGCACGCCCTTTAATGGTGATATATCCTTCTTCATCGAGGTCAACAATATCTCCTGTGTCGTACCATCCGTCTTCAGGTGGTTGGATGACACCAGGGTTTTCATGGAACATATAGCCTTTCATGATGTTTGGACCGGAAACGAACAGACGTCCACCGTCATCTATGCCTGGAATGTTTTCTAATCTGCACTTCACGCCTGGCATTAAGCGACCAACAGTTCCTGGTTTGCACTCCATTGCCGTGTTGAATGAAAGAGCGGGTGATGTTTCTGTTGCGCCATACCCTTCGAAGATACGAATGCCAAATTTATCTGACCAGAGGGTTCTTGTTTCTTTTGAGAGTTTTTCAGCACCAGCGAATACATATCTTATTGAATAGAAGTCGTAAGGGTGAGCTTTGTTTGCGTAACCTTTTAAGAAGGTGTCTGTTCCAAACATAATTGTAGCATTGGTGTCATAGATCATTTCCGGGACGATGCGGTAATGCAACGGTGATGGGTAGAGAAATGTTCTCACCCCTGAAAGAAGGGGAAGTAACGTGCCGTCTGACAAGCCAAAGGCATGAAAAATTGGCAAGGCATTAAAGACAGTGTCTGAGGGGCTGAAGTCTACCTTTGCACTAATCTGATGGACATTTGAGAGTAAGTTTTTATGACTTAATGCAACGCCTTTTGGTGTGCCTTCAGAGCCTGATGTGAACAGGATGGTGGCTGTATCATCTGGAGTGCTGTTGTATTTCTTTGGATTGTAAATAAAAGAAATCAATTTGGTCTTAATCAATCCTAGAAGTTTATCTGAGGATGATACTTCTTCCTTGATGTCTTCAAGATATATAATTTTAGCGACTTTATTTAATTCAAGCTCAACTTGTTCCAAGCGCCCGAGTTCAATGAAACGCCTTGAAGTGATGATTGTTTTAATCGCGGCGGTTTGAGTTGCCGCGACCATGCTTGCAGGGCCGGCTGAGAAGTTCAGCATGGCGGGGACACGGCCGATTGATTGTAGTCCCATGAATGTGGCAACGGTGCCATTTGTGTTTGGTAGGAGGACGCCCACTGCTTCGCCTGGTTTTGAGAAGTTTTCAAATTTTTTACCTAGGATGAGGCTTCCTAAAATGAGGCGTTTATAGCTCATTGGGTTGCGTTCCACATCTTCTAGGATTGGCAAAGATTTTCCGTGAATTTTGGCAGCGTCAAGTAACCCTTGAAACAATGTTCTTTCTGTATTGCTTGTTTCAAATACCATGTTGGTCATTACATCGTGAAGGTCACGACCAATTTTGGCTCGTTTTTGGCGACCAGTGAGGTCCTCTGGGGCCTCCATTTTTTGAGGCGGTAGTATTGTTATGGTGATTTTAGGAAACAGGCTTAAACGCATTTTTCCTTTTAGTTTTGAGAACAGGCTATATTGAGCGCCATCTATTCTGATCGGGAGTATTTCTGCACCTGCGTTGGCTGCAATCATGCCAGGGCCTTCATAGACTTTCATCAGGGCACCAGTGAGTGTTATGCGGCCTTCTGGAAAGATAACGCATTTTTTACCGTTTGCGACTTCTTTGATTAAACCTTTCAATGCCATTGGACTGGTTGGGTCTAGAGGGAAGAGGTCAAATAATGCGAACGCAGGTTTGACCCACCATTTTTCTGCAATATGAGAGTTGATGCCGAATAGAGGTGTGTCTGGTAGATAGCAACCTAAAATAGGGGCATCTAGAAATGAAGTGTGATTGGCGATGATGACAGCTTTGTCGCCGATCTTTTCATAATTTTCCATACCTTTTACTTCGACACGATAGAGCGAGCGAAAGATAAAACGGCCGATTGATTTTACCAACTCTTGTGGCAGTAATTTACAAATATACAGAGCGACAAAAGCATTCAAGATTGCGACCGTTGTAAAGATTGCAAGTACACCATAGTCATAACTAATCATTAGAACTGCAAGGAGTGAGGCGCAGACCATGAAGACTGCGTTGATAATATTATTGCCAGCGATAGTGCGTGAGAGTTCTTTTGGTTCACTTAAATGTTGGACCATAGCAAATAGAGGCACAGCGTAAATACCACCGAACACGGCGATTATAAAAAGAGATAAAAGAACCAGGGAGGCACCGGATATTTCTAAAAACTCTGTAACATTATAGAGCGTACCTTCAGCTGGTTGTGGAATGGTGAGAGAGGATGTGAGGCCAACAAGCCCTAAACTTGAAAGGGTTATTGCTATTGCAGCGAGGGGGACGTATTTGGCTGTGATTTTTCCTTTTAATAATTTGTTACACATAAGTGAACCAACCATGATGCCGACTGTGAAGGTTGCGATAAAGAGATTGGTCACTTGTTCATTTGCAAAGAAACTTTCTTTGGCAAAGGTTGGGAATTGGGTGAGGAAAATGGTGCCGACAAACCAGAACCATGAGATGCCTAAAATAGATAAAAATACATTTCGATCTTTGCTGGCCATGCGCATTATGTTCATGGTTTCAGCTAAAAAGTTCGAATTGATTTTTAGGTTTGGTGAAGGAGCTTCTGCTTTTGGGATATAGAGGCTTGCTACAAAGCCAGCTACTGACAGTGATAGTAGAGCAATAGATACATAGATAAGACCGTTATCCATTAGGATGAGAATGCCACCAAAGAGTGTGCCTAGCAAAATTGACAGGAAGGTTCCTGTTTCGATTAAGCCATTGCCGCCAATAAGTTCATCTTCTGTTAAATGCTGAGGTAAGATGCCGTATTTAATGGGACCGAAGAAGGTAGATTGAGTTCCAAGTAAAAAGAGGACTATGAGGCCAAGTGTGACTGACTCGAAATAGAAACTAGCTATGGCGAGTAGCATTAAAATGATTTCGGCAAATTTGATTTTATGGATGAGTTTGGTTTTTTCAAATTTATCAGCGAGTTGTCCAGCTGTCGCTGAGAAAAGAAAAAAGGGTAAAATAAATAGACCAGCAGCTATGGTTATAAATAGTGGGCCGTTTAGACCTTGTGCTTCAGCTAATTTATAAGTGACGAGAATGACAAGGGCGTTTTTAAAGCCATTATCATTAAAAGCACCTAAAGCTTGCGTTATGAAGAGGGGAAGAAATCTTTTTGTTTTTAAGAGTTCAAACTGTGAATGGGCCACTTTTTATTTACTTTCGTTTAATTTTGCTTTGGTTTTTAACTAGCTCTATCGGATTTTTACTTAATATTGCTTAATCGGACAGCTTTTAAAAATATAAATAAACGTTGTTCAATTTCAAGGGCGATCTCTAACTTTTTTTGATAAAGCCGGCAGATTTGATTGAGTATTGGTTAATTGATGAGCTGCGAGGGATATAATGGATTAACTGATTGATGAAGCAGCGTGGTTTTGACACTTGTCAGCAAAGATATGAGCTGACATATATTGATTATGTCAGAAAATCAAAAATCACAGTTTATCGAAAATGTTGAACTCGCGGCGCAATTGCATAAATCTGTTATTGCGCAAACACCTTTGCAACGAAATGCATTTCTTTCTAAACGCTATGAAGCAGATATTTATTTGAAGCGTGAGGATTTAACGCCTGTGCGGAGTTATAAAATTCGAGGAGCGTTTAATTTTTTTCGCAAGGCTATTTTAACAAACGGTAAAAACCAACAATTTGTTTGTGCGTCTGCGGGCAACCATGCTCAAGGCTTTGCTTTCGCCTGTCAGCATTTTGGTGTGAAAGGTGTGATTTTCATGCCGGTTACCACGCCACAACAAAAACAAGAAAAAACGAAGGTTTTTGGTGGTGAGCAAGTTGAGATTAAGATTTTCGGTGACTTTTTTGATCAATGTTATAAGTCAGCTATTGAATATGCTGATGAAACCGGTGCGGTTATGGTGCCGCCATTTGATCATGAAGATATAATTGAGGGGCAAGCAAGTGTCGGGCTAGAGATACTTGCTCAAATTGATAAACCGATTGATTTGCTTATCTTGCCTGTTGGGGGTGGGGGATTGGCTGCAGGAGTTGCTGAGGTAATGAAGGAGTGTTCGCCTCAAACGGAACTGATTTTTGTACAACCAGCTGGAGCACCAAGTTTTAAAGAGAGTCTCATCCAAGGGGAACGAGTTTTATTAGACCGTGTCGATAATTTTGTTGACGGGGCTGCTGTTGGTCAGATGGGCCAGTTGAATTTTGACCTTTTGAAAGATACCGATCCGAATTCTGTGATGCTTATTCCTGAAGATCGTTTGTGTGAGACGATTATTGAGATGCTTAATATTGAAGGTATTGTGTTGGAGCCTGCTGGTGCATTGGAAGTGGATGCTCTGCGCTGGTTACCGCGAGATAAATTGAAAGACAAAACCATTGTCTGTATTGCTTCTGGGGGGAACTTTGACTTTGAGCGACTACCAGAAGTGAAAGAACGAGCTTTAAAAGCTGCGGGCTTGAAGAAGTATTATCTAATACGTATGCCTCAGCGGCCGGGAGCGCTGCGTGAATTGCTCGACTTGCTTGGGCCAGATGATGATATTGCACGTTTTGAATATTTGAAAAAATCAGCTCGAAATTTTGGTACTATACTTATGGGTGTTGAGAGTAAGCGGGCTGAGAATTTTAAAGTTTTGGAAGGCGAACTGGATAAAACAGGATATCATATCGAGGACATTACGAATGATGATGTTCTCTCTAGTTTTATTGTTTAAATATTTTTTGTTTATGTATTTCAATGTTAAGGGTGTCTAGAAGTTCTTGTGTTGGCAGTCCTATAGGGGCGAGCTTCATCTTTTTCTCAAAAGCGTAAATGGCTCTTTTGGTTTGTTTGCCAAACTGTCCATCAATTTTCCCTCTATAAAAATTTAGAGTTTTTAGTCCTTTTTGGAAGCTTCTAAATTGCTCGATGTTTGTTAGTAGGGTTTCTTCCTGAAATCGCTTTAACCCTTCGAGAAAGATTTTTGGTTGAATGGCTATGTTTGTTTCTTTGCCAGTTTTTAATTTCTTGCGGCTGATAATTTTGCCCGTATATCTATTTCGCTTAATGCGGAAATGTTCGTACTTTAATGAACCTAGATTGATACCGATGACTTTATAATTGTTAGCTGTTTTTAAAAATATAGGTGAGCCGGATGAGCCTTTGAATGCGTCGCATGTGTGGGGGAGAAGAAGAGCTTCTCTTGTCATTTGTCTGCGCTGTTTCTTCATGAAGAACGTTTTGTTATTGCGCGAGCGAATGCGGCATTTATTTGAATATAACCGTTCAGACATATCTTTATCTCCATGATAGCCAATCATGAAGACGTCATTTTTTTGTGCGGCTTTTTTAATCTGTTTTAATTTTTCTTTTCCGAAATCAAGAGTGCGTCCTCTACAAACTGAATGGATTAATTTGGTAAAAGCCCAGTCTTGTTTTTGAGAGTTGAGATGCCGTGCTTCTGCATAGTTGCCAGAATAGACAGAAAGGCCCGGCATTTTTTGATGTACATATTCTGGATAAGAGATACGGGGTTTGTATTTGTGATTTAAAGGGGATTTTGTAAGAGCGGGGAGGATAAAAATCGTTTTTGCGAGATTTAACCGTTTGCCCATAGTTGGATTTCTTACAATGCAGTGGGCGTTTGTTGCTATGATATTTGGAGCCACACAAAAGGCCGTGCAACGCCAACCTTTTTTCCCTGGCTGTCCGATTATCCCGACGCCAGCAGCTAGAGCTTGATATTTGGCTGGCAAGCTAATGCGATTATCTTTTCCAAGAACTGCAATTTTTCTTACATGGCTGATGGGTGTTACGTTTGGGATTTCAATAGAAACTTTTGAGCCGAATGGTTTTGCGTGAGATATGTTTGAGTTGAATTGTCCAAATAGAAAAAAGAAAAATAAAAGAAAAAAAGCAGGGCTTGTTTTGCTTGTCTTTGATGTTTTTCTTTTCATTTTATATCTCCATCCCACACAGATACATTTGTAAGATTATTCTATCATGAAAATATTGAATTTATCAGTGGCAAATATCCATCAAGGCTAAATCACAGGTTATTTTGCGCAATAACCTGTGAGGAAATTGTTTATAAGCTGATCGATCATTTCTTGAGGAGTGATCTCATCCGCCATAAAGAGTTTGTCTGTTATGGCTAAGATGGTTATCCAGTGCACGCTGCTCCAAAGTCCTAGTGCAGCGGCATGAATCTCAGCCTTGTCTTTTTTTACATCTAACGACCCGACTTCTGACTCAACCAGATCAAAGAGAGTTTGAATACGTTCTCCCAAATCTGGATTAATATCTCCGCCATCTGTGACATGATGTTCAAAAATTAAACTCCAAAGATGGGGATTTTTTTGGGCAAAATTATAATAGGCTCTGCCAAACTGAACGAGGTTTTCTTTTTGATTGTTTTTGTTTTGATGAGCGCTAACTTCTTTGAACAAAGTTTCTAGTGTGCGCGCATTGACCTGCATGATGAGATCATCAAGATTTTTAAAAACCAGATAAATAGTGCCAACGGTATATCCGATTGCACTGGCGACTTTTCTGGCGCTAAGGGCTTGGAAACCCGCCTCAGCTACAATTTCTTCTGTAGCGTTTAAGGCGAGTTCCTTGATTTCCTCTCGGCTATGATCGCTTCGTCTTGCCATATATTAGTTATTGTCTCTTACATCTACAAAATGACCAGCAATCGCTGCTGCTGCGGCCATGATTGGTGAAACCAGATGTGTGCGACCTTGTCGGCCTTGACGGCCTTCAAAGTTTCTATTTGATGTCGACGCACATCTCTCACCAGGTTCCAATTTATCTGCGTTCATAGCCAAGCACATAGAGCATCCTGGTTCGCGCCAATCAAATCCTGCTTTTGTAAAGATTTGATCTAGTCCTTCACTTTCAGCTTGTTCTTTTACCAAGCCTGAACCAGGTACGATCATGGCATTTACATTTTCGTTTACGTTTTTGCCTTCCACTAATTTGGCAACAGCACGTAAATCTTCAATGCGGCCATTTGTACATGATCCGATGAATACACGATCCAGTTTAATGTCTGTAATTTTTGTCCCAGCCGTTAAACCCATATAGTTTAACGCTCTGATCATGGCATCTTTTTGGCCAGGATCTGTAACATCATCTGGATTTGGAACATTTCCAGTAATTGAAACTACGTTGTCCGGGCTTGTGCCCCAGGTAACAATTGGAGGAAGGTCAGATGCATTAAGCGTGATTTCTTTATCAAAACTTGCATCATTTTCGGTAAATAGAGTTTTCCAATAGGCAAGTGCCATGTCCCATGCGGCTCCTTTTGGTGCACGTGGGCGGCCTTGAATATATTCGTATGTCGTTTCATCAGGTGCGATGAGACCAGCTCTGGCACCGCCTTCAATAGACATATTACAAACGGTCATACGGCCTTCCATAGAGAGATTGCGGATTGCAGCACCTGCATATTCCATTACGTGGCCAGTGCCGCCAGCTGTTCCGATTTCGCCGATGATAGCGAGAATGATATCTTTTGCGGTGACGTGGTCTGGAATTTCGCCATCCACGGTGATGCGCATATTTTTCGCTTTTTTCTGGATCAGAGTTTGCGTGGCTAACACATGCTCTACTTCAGATGTTCCGATGCCATGAGCAAGCGCGCCAAATGCTCCATGAGTTGACGTGTGGCTGTCACCACATACAATTGTCATTCCTGGAAGTGTAAAGCCTTGTTCTGGGCCTACGATGTGGACAATGCCTTGACGTTTATCAGCCATGTCATAAAAGTCGATGCCGAAATCTTTGGCATTTTTCTCAAGCGTATCTACCTGGAGTTTTGATTCCGGGTCACTGATGCCTTGGGCGCGCCCTTCAGTTGGTACGTTATGGTCTGGTACTGCTAAAGTTTTTTCTGGAGCGCGAACTGTGCGATCTGACATGCGCAAACCTTCAAAGGCTTGTGGGCTTGTTACTTCATGGACAAGATGGCGATCAATATAGAGAAGCGATGTTCCGTCTTCGCTGGTCTCAACTACGTGATCGTCCCAAATTTTATCGTAAAGTGTCTTGCCCATTTTTGTCTCCATAAATGATAGCTAAATTTTTGATGTTTATGACTATTTGTTAGTCTAATTTAAAGTCTTAATTTCAAGTTTTATTCTTGGCCGTTTCTTCTGAGGGCCGTCTCATGATGAGGGTTGGTATTTCATCGTGAGGGTCTTCACTGCAGCTGCCTGGTCCTTGGATTGTAAATCCAAATCTTTTGTAAAATTCTATGGCGCTGATGTTTTGTGGCTCAACAGTTAAAGAAATGCAAGTCTCTTTACTGATTGAAGATAAAATCTTTTTCATCAGCTCTGATCCAATGCCTTTATTCTGCTTGCCTGGATGAATATACATCCGGCCTAAAATAGCATCTATTTCTTGTTTGTTAAGAAAACTGGTGGCGATAATGTCGCCTTCTTCAGCACAAACAAGGAATTGGCAGTTTTCTTTGAGGATGTCTTCTTCCAAGCGTTCTTTTGTATGCCACTCATTGATAAGTTCTGAGACTTTTTTATGGCCTAAGGTTTTATCGTAAGATGAATGCCAAGTGACTTGTAGAAGAGTTTGTATTCGAGGAACATCTTCTTTTTGTGCATGCCGGATTGTATGGTTCTTCGCCATGTTTTTGATGCCGATAAATTCGATTTTACATCATTGGTAATTTATTCGAATTGTTTTGATCGGGTGAAATTTCTGGTGACCTTTAAGATACAATAAAAAAGGTCACCAGGGTTTTTCAAAAAAGAATAAAGACTTATTCGCTTTTTTCTTCGTCAGAGCCAGCGTCTTCAGCTTCTTCCGGGACTTCTTCGACAGTTGCTGCTGTCATAGCTTCTTGAGCTTTTGAAACCCAGTCGTCTTTTTCAATTTTGCCACTAAGTCCGAGAGCTTCGTCTAGCAGGACGATTTCATCATCACTTAGGTTTGCAATTTGTTCTAGTTTGATCACGCCAAGCTTGTTGATCTGAGTTTGAATTGTTGCGTTCAAACCTTCGATCACTGTTAGATCTTCAGCATCACCTTCTGGGCGATCAAAGCCTTTGAATTTAGCTTTTTTCTTCTTTGTAAGTGTGCCTTTAGCATCTTTGCGTTCAGCAATACGTGCAGCTTTACCACGTAGGCCACGTAGATAATAAAGCTTAGCACGGCGAACTTTACCGCGGCGTACTACGTCGATTGAATCGATCAACGGTGAGAAAACAGGGAAAATACGTTCCACGCCTTCACCATAAGAAATTTTACGTACTGTGAAATTTTCGTGCAGGCCTTTGCCAGAACGTGCAATACACACGCCTTCATATGCCTGAATCCGTGAACGGTCACCTTCAACCACTTTCACGTTAACTCTAACTGTATCACCAGGAGCAAATTCAGGAACTTCACGAACTTTGTTTAGTTCTTCAATTTGTTCTTTTTCGAGTTGTTCAATAATGTTCATTATTACAACTTCCTATACTATATTCACAGAGGAGCGGTCCCACCCAAACGAGTGCGTCACAGCTCTTGCGGCCTATATTTTCATGAAAATCAACAAGGTTTTAACATAATTTCCTTCTTGAAGAGGACAGCATATAGCTTAGTTTGGGGGAAATGTATAGTTTTTTGTGGTTTTTTTCTTTTTGTGCTTCAGATGCCCACTACGCATCCGCACTTATTTTCTCCCACGGCTATTCCATGAGCTGAAGCTCATGGGCCTACGAGGTGCGGCGCAACGCGCAGGGCTACGCTGGCGCTTCGCCATGTCTTTCAGCCCGAAAAGGGCTGAACTCCTTCTTCGTATATCACCTTATTTAATATGTTTTTGATCGATTTAGAAAGAATTTAACACTCTTCGTCCTTCAGTTGTCTTGCTTCTGAGGGGAGCATTACGGGAATTCCGTTATTGATTGGATAGGCCAGTTTGGCTTTTTTTGAGATGAGTTCGCCTGCTTCTTTGTCGTAAATAAGGTGTGTTTTGGTTAAGGGACAAACCAAAATTTCTAGAAGCTTAGGGTCAATTTCTAAATTGTTTTTTTCTGAAATTTCCATTTTTCATTCATTTTCAATAGTTTAGTTCAATTTTATGGTGTTGTTTTATTGAATTGTGTTGCCTGTGTCGTCATTTCTGGACGCTATGTCCATTTCTGCTAAGGCCATCAGAACTTCTGAGCGGGTTTTTAGGTCTGGTGTCTCTAATAGAGCTTGTTTTTCTTCTGTTCCATATGGACTGATGATTGAGAGGGTGTTGACTAAAAATTCGTTTGAAGATTGGTTGATCGACTCCCAATCTGCATCGAGTTCATGGAGTTGCAAATAGGTTTTAAGGATGCTTAGTAGAGTTTCACGATCGACTTCATCTTCGCCAAAGCCTTGCTCAAGGTCTTTTTCAAACCTTGAATAATCTACCTTGAACTGCCTGTATGGCAGGTCTGTTTTTTCTTCGTTTAAAATATCAAACCGGCAAATGCCTGTTAACGTGATTAACAGACGTCCATCTTCGGTTTCAGAGAACTCTGTTAGTCGACCAATGCAGCCGGTTGTTCTTAACGGCACAAAGATATCTGCTGAGAGTTCGGCTTCAAAGCCTGATTCTGGTTGAATCATGCCGATTAACCGTTCATTTCCAAGCACATCATCCGTCATTTGTAGATATCTTGGTTCGTATATATTAAGCGGCAAGTTACTACGTGGAAGCAAAATCACGTTTTTCAAAGGAAAAAGCGGGATTGTTTCAGGTAAATCTGAAATTAGACGGTATTTATGCGCTGGGCTTGTCATAGTTTTTATTTTCTAGCTGACGCTTTCATGTGTTTTATCTGTTAACAGGCGACAATAACTATGCCGCACATTTGTATTTGATAATAAACGAAAGAACTAAAAAGCTGCTATATCTGAGTAAGATTTTCTGGTCTGTATAATACGTAGTGGAATACTTAAAGAAACAGAAGATAGAAAAAATACGTCCTAAGATATCGTAGTTAATAAACTAGACTGTGA
>CAXIDO010000026.1:0-11088 GCA_964022745.1 uncultured Methyloligella sp.
ATCTTCAAACCACTTAATGTTCACATTATCATGGTCATAAGACGTATTCTTTACAGTTGTATATGGCTTGATCCAGTCAAGACGTTTGCCTTGCTCACCCCAAAACTCATCAGGGGTTTCGACACTAGCTTTATACATTTCAAGATATTTATTATTATCAATGTGGGCATGGGCCTGCCACTCAGACGAAACATCAAATACTTTTGTTTCTGACATATTATTGCTGTCCTCCCCTTAGCACAGTTATAATTGCGCAAAATTTAGAATTTAAAATTATAAGATATATTTTTAAAATTATTCACGAAATAAAAGCAGGAATAACGACTAATTATTAAAAAATATAAAATTAGAAATTATCCAATTTATTAGGGCAAATACTCAAAAAATACAATCTAACTAGGCTGTTATTAGCTTAAATTTCTAAAAAGCAAATGTATGATATCGACCACATTGCTAATTAAAATTTTTCATACGAATTGTTTGACAGAATTCGCTGCAGTTCATAATTGACCATTAGGCTAATTTTTACCTCATCATGGCCACTTTAGGCCAATTAATCAGTCAAACACAAGCCTGTCGAACCAAATCAGCTTACTAAAATACCACCAAAAGCAATTTTTTTTGAAATTTACCCCAAGCATAATAAAAATACAGTTTTAGCTTGCATAAAGAGACGTTCAAGCCTATAACCCCTCTTTTATTTCATATGTCGTCCGGCAGGGCATGCCGTGGCGGCCAATTTCGCGTTTGTGAAGCATTTTTTGCAAAACTTATCAAGCAATTCAGCTCACATTCATTTTTTAAGTAGGAGACGCAAATGCCCAAACTGAAAACCAAAAGTGGTGCAAAAAAGCGGTTCAAGCTCACAGCCAGTGGCAAAGTGCGCGGTAATCAAGCCGGTAAACAACATGGCATGATCAAAAGAACCAACAAATTCATCAGAAACGCCAGAGGCACACAGATCCTTCAAGAATGCGATGCACGTATTGTTAAGAAGTTTCTTCCCTACGGCTAAGCCAGAGATAGCTAGGCTAAATGGCTAATTTTTTCTGTTTTTTACTTTTTTAGGAGCACCACCATGTCACGAGTGAAAAGAGGCGTCACAACTCACGCCCGTCATCGTAAAATTATCAAAGCTGCAAAAGGCTATTACGGCCGTCGCAAAAATACATTCCGTATTGCAAACCAGGCAGTAGAAAAAGCCGGTCAATACGCATATCGCGATCGTAAAGCCAGAAAACAAAATTTCCGCTCTCTATGGATCCAGCGTATTAACGCAGCAGCCCGAGAACACGGCCTAACATATGGTCGCTTCATCAATGGCCTCACAATCGCAGGCATCGAAGTAGATCGTAAAGTTCTAGCTGACCTGGCTGTCCATGAACCAGCATCATTCAAAGCATTGGTAGAAAAAGCACAAGCTTCTCTAGCTTAACGCAAACCAATTTCCAAATTGAACGAATTTAAAAATACCCTCCAATTTGGAGGGTATTTTTGTATGAAGCACTTGAAAACTAAAATATCTCAAATTCAAATAAACTTTATAGAACTAAGCCTCTTTAAAAAGGGGTACACCTTTGCATCAAATTGAGCTAAATACTCTCTAATCAAATTTACGCACGAAAAAAGACAAAAAAGGCGACCCATGTCAGAGCTGGAAACACTAGAAAAAGATCTTACCAAAGCGATCAAAGATGCAGCTGACCTTAAATCTTTAGAAGAAATAAGAGTAAGCGCAGTTGGAAAAAAGTGTTCAATCTCAGCTCTGATGTCTGGTCTTGGCAAGATGGCTCCTGAAGAACGCAAGAGCTTTGGCCAATCAGTGAATAAAGTAAAACAAGCTGTCACCACAGAGCTAGAGTCTCGCAAAGCTGAGTTAGAGCGCATCGCCTTAAACGAGCGTTTAGAAACCGAGCGCGAAGATGTAACGCTCCCCATGCGCCAAAGCCCAGCGCTGACAGGCCGCATTCACCCGATCAGTCAAGTATGGGAAGAGATCACCGAAATCTTCGCTGACCTGGGCTTCTCTATGGCAGAAGGCCCTCATATTGAAACTGATGAAAACAACTTCACCAAACTCAATATCCCGGCTGAACACCCAGCAAGACAAGAACACGACACCTTCTACTTTAACGAAAAAGAAGATGGCACAAGACGCGTTCTTCGCACTCACACATCCACTGTGCAAGTCCGTGTAATGGAAAATGAAAAACCGCCTCTGCGCATCATTGCACCGGGCAGAGTTTATCGCTGTGATAGTGACCAAACACACACCCCAATGTTTCATCAGGTAGAAGGGCTCGTCATTGATAAAGACACCCACATGGGTCACCTTAAATGGGTATTAGAAGAATTCTGCAAAACCTTCTTCGAAGTTGACGATGTAACCATGCGCTTTAGAGCCTCTCACTTCCCCTTCACTGAACCATCAGCAGAAGTAGACATAGGTTATTCTAAAAAAGGCGATGAGATGATTATCGGCGGTGAAGAAAAATGGCTCGAGATTTTAGGCTGCGGCATGGTTCATCCAAACGTGCTGCGTAATGTCGGCCTTGACCCTGAAGAATATCAGGGTTTTGCCTTCGGCATCGGTATCGATCGCCTTGCTATGCTGAAATATGGCATGTCTGATTTACGTGCGTTTTTCGCAGGCGATAGCCGCTGGCTCTCCCATTATGGCTTTAGCCCACTCCATGTGCCAACCATTGCAGGAGGACTGTAATCATGAAGTTCACACTTAGCTGGCTAAAAGACCATCTCGAAACAGACAAACCTCTGGATGAAATTCTAGAAAAACTCACACTCATCGGCTTAGAAGTTGAAGAAGTCGTCAACCCTGCCGAAGAACTAAAAAACTTCGTCATCGCGAAAATTGAAACTGCAGAAAAGCATCCAGACGCTGACAAGCTCCAGGTCTGCACAGTGAACAATGGCAGCGAAAAAATGCAAGTTGTCTGCGGCGCGCCTAATGCCAAAGCAGGCCTCCTTGGCGTGTTCGCTCCTGTCGGCACTTATGTCCCCGGTATTGACTTCACACTCACCAAAGCAAAAATTCGCGGCGTTGAATCAATGGGCATGATGTGCTCTGAAAGTGAGCTTGAGCTCTCTGAAGATCATGAAGGCATCATCGAGCTTGGTGAGGGTGCAGCAGATAAAGTCGGCACACGCTATGTCGATTACGCCGGACTAGACGACCCAATGATTGAAATCGCCATCACGCCGAACAGACCAGATTGTTTAGGCGTTAGAGGCATTGCCCGTGATCTTGCTGCAGCTGGCCTTGGCACCTTAAAAGATGAGAACCTCGGCTACTCGGATAAAGGCGACTTTAAAAGCCCAACTGATATCAAGCTTGATATTGCAAAAGACAAAACTCACATCTGTCCAGCCTTCTGGGGCCGTTATGTGAAAGAAGTAAAAAATGTCGCTTCACCGTCTTGGTTACAAGCACGCCTAAAAGCCATTGGCCTGCGCCCGATTAACGCGCTAGTCGATATCACAAACTACATCTCCTATGACCGCGGCCGTCCGTTGCATGTTTATGATGCTGACAAACTTTCAGGGACTGTCTCAGCTCGCCTAGGCAACAAGAGTGAGAAATTCACCGCTTTAGATGGCAAGGAATATGATGACTTAGAAGGCACCTGCCTCATCGTTGATGAGAAAAACGTCCTCGGCCTTGGTGGCATCATGGGCGGAGAAGATAGTGGCTCCGTGTTAGAGACCACTAATGTCCTCATCGAATCTGCTTATTTCGACCCAATCCACATCGCCATGACTGGCCGCAAACTCAATCTCATCTCAGACGCTCGCTATCGCTTCGAGCGTGGCATCGACCCGCAATCAGTCGAATTAGGCGTTAATCTCGCTACTCAAATGATCCTGGATATTTGCGGCGGCACAGCCAGTGAAATGATAAAAGCAGGCACACCGCCAAAGCCTGAGAAAACACTCGAGTTCGACCTCCAACGTGTTACTAAACTCACTGGCGTGACCTTGTCTAATAAAGAAGTGACTGAGACCCTAACCAGCCTCGGCTTTGAAGTGAAAGGGAAAGACCAAACCGTAACAGTTAAAGTCCCAACCTGGCGCCCAGATATTGACGGCACAGCTGATCTGGTAGAAGAAGTCATCCGCATAGTGGGGCTTGATAAAGTCACTCCAACACCATTGCCGCGCAACTTCGGCATTGCCCGCCCTGTACTAACGGAAAGCCAAAAGCGCGTGCGCACAGCAAAACGCGTGCTGGCCTCAAGAGGCGCTGTTGAAGCCATCACTTGGTCATTCATCACTGAGGATCAAGCCAAACTCTTTGGCGGCGGTGAAGCAGAGCTCAAACTCGCGAACCCAATTTCAAGCGACATGTCAGACATGCGCCCATCCCTCTTACCGGGCCTTATCACAGCAGCTGCACGCAACATCGCACGCGGCACGCAAGACCCAGTGTTGATGGAAGTTGGCCAAACCTATCACTCAGATAAAGAAGACGGCCAGCACATGGTAGCAAGCGGCATTCGTTGCGGCACAGCAGGCCACAGCGGCAATGGCCGCCATTGGAGCGGTAACAGCGAACAAGTCACCGTATTCGAAGCCAAAGCAGACTCCTTTGCACTTCTAGCTGCATTCGGAATGGAAGAAAGCAAAGTTCAAATCACAACAGACGCACCAGACTGGTATCACCCGGGTCGCTCTGGTGTTATTCGTTTAGGACCAAAAATCATCATCGGTACCTTTGGCGAACTCCACCCAGAGACGATTAAGAAGCTAGACATCAAAGGCCCTGTTGTTGGCTTTGAAATCAATTTAGATGCAATACCTGAACCAAAGAAAAAATCACGCACCAAAGGCGCTATGGAGATCACAGATCTCCAACCACTCACCCGTGATTTTGCCTTTGTTGTAAATAGTGACGTTTTAGCTAGCACGCTAGTAAAAGCCGCCATCGGCGCAGACAAAAAACTGATCACACACGTGAACCTCTTTGATCTGTTCGAAGGGCCATCACTTGGCGAGAATAAAAAATCCCTCGCCATCGAAGTAACCCTACAACCAAAGGCAAAAACACTGACCGACGAAGAAATCGAAGCCGTGGCCGACAAAGTCATCGCGTCAGTGAAAAAAGCTACTGGTGGTGAGATAAGGTCTTAAAAAAACTCCGGATGCCGCGACGGTTGCTAGTGGGCAACCTGAAGGAGCACTAAAAGAGTGGGTATCTAAAGCACAATGAGGAAAGTTTTTTATCGTTTATTTTGAAATTAAAGAAGGCACTGTTTATAATAACGGTGCCTTTTTCTCAAAAGAATTCGCTTTTTAGAATAAAAAAAAACATAATCACTTTCTGAGAGTATTTTACTGGTCTAGAATTTACGGTTACTTAGAAAAAATTACGAATTCTAATAATTCAGGTAATAAACAGATGAATTCAAATACGTGGCGCCCAGAACGTAGAAACCGAAATATTGGAACTGCAGCATCCGGTCATGGCCAAACAAATAAAATGGTAGTGCCTAACAGTAGGCTGGATCGTTTTGGATTAGATACTTGGTATGTCGAACGTGTAAATCCCTCAATTATCGAAGAACACACAATTAAAAACAACTCTATAAAAATATTGTATGAAACTCCTTATGAAGGTTTTACCTATGGCTGTTCTCCAAAAGATGTAATTCACTTATTAAATCAAGTCCCAGAAAAAAATACTGAACTAATTGATTTAATTGTATTTCGCCAACCCACCAAGAAACAAATTCAACAAAATTCTGTTTGGGGACGTCTTCTTTATTGCGCAATAATTGGGGACAATATTGGGGCTGCCATTTATCTAGAAGCCCAAGAAATCGGCTCTAAAATAAAGTGGAGTAGAAAACTTAATCTAGAAGATCAAGCGGAACTAAAAAGACTTCGGCAAGATGGACATCAAATAGAAGAAACAAAAAGAGAATTCATTATAATACCAACTGAACAAACAATTCGAAACACCATACTATATCGCACTTTACTTCATGAGTTAGGTCATTGGGTACAATATGACAGAGATTTTCTTGACGACAGAACAGCACTCTCAGAAAATTCTGACGTAGCTTATGAACTTTATTTTGCACAACCCAGTATTGAACATGAAAATTTTGCTCATCGCTATGCCTCCGAAATTGGAAGTAAACTTCGCAAAAATGGTTCAATTCCATTTAATCCTATAGAGTAATATTCAAACTCAAATTCAACCCTTCAATTCCCCAAAACAGATCAACTAATAAACTCATCAAACTTGTATCAAATTCTTGATGAGATAAACTAATACTCATGAAAAATTTTCGATCCAAACTTTTTGCAAGTTATTTTCTTTTTTTATTGATCATTTTCACGTCAATGATCAAGCTACACGAACCTGCAAATGCTGAGCCAAAAAAAACCATTTGGGCCTATAGCCAAATAGAAAACCCAGACAGTTTAAAAGAGCCCGTCAAGCTCTCCATAATGAATGCCATTTCAAAGCTTCCCATTATCACAGCCAAATGCCTTGCTGGAGAAAACGCCGCCAAAATTCCACTCCGTCTTTGGCATTCAATCACAGATATTTCCTCACAAACAAAAGTCACCTTTTCGAAAGAGGAATATAAGGCCACTTTCAAAACCACTAAAGGCAAAACCAACAAACTGAAAATCACTCCCTTGCAAATGGAAATATCTTTAAGGGCTGAATTTTGGAACGCTCTATTGGCAACCAAATCCATTAATTATCAAGTGCATCAGTCTCACATAACAAATCTAAATTTGATGTATGGAAGTGAAAAACGCATTTCAGAATTTTTAAGTTCGTGCCGCGCGCGTTCCCTTGGAATAAACCCTCAAAAGAAACAAGATAACGTCATCACACGTCTTTTTACCTGCAATGCGAAAGAAGACATAACTGTAAAAATCAATATGTCAGGCACGAAGCCAACCGTTTATCTGAGTTATAAAAATGACAAAGATGTTAAATTGAATAGCTCACTGGAAACACAAGGCATAATTTACAAAAACCCTAACTACAAACTTTACCTACAACAAAACAAAGCAATCCTGGAAAGCAAAGCTGAAAAACTAACATGCAGATCAAAATAATTGTGACCTAAAATCAATGGTGAGGCCTGAAAATTCACTTTAGACCACCTGCCCCGCAACCCAGCCTGATGACCACGCCCATTGGAAATTATAGCCCCCTAGCCAGCCAGTCACGTCCACCACTTCGCCAATGAAATAAAGCCCCGGTACATCCTTCGCCATCATCGTTTTTGAATTAAGCCCGTTAGTATCAACCCCGCCAAGCGTAACCTCAGCCGTGCGATAACCTTCTGTTCCAACAGGCTGGACAGTCCAACGATTAATTACATTAGAGACTAGTCTCAGCTTTTTATCTGACAAGTCAGCAATATTTCCCTCAAATTCAAACTGCTCAGTAATCATATCCGCAACCCGCTTTGGGAAATATTCCGAAAGCACCGTTTGCAGGGCAAGCTTACCATTCGTTTGGCGCGCCTCTTTCAAAAGCTCAAACACATCACGCCCAGGCAGCATATCCAACTGAATGTTTTCTCCCTCGCGCCAATAAGATGAGATCTGCAAAATAGACGGCCCACTAAGCCCGCGATGAGTAAAGAGCATCGCTTCAGAAAATTTAGTCTTTTGATGAGACACAACCGCATCAACCCCAATGCCAGAAAGCGGGCTTAAACTCGCCAATAGCTGCTCATCAAAAGTAAGCGGCACTAAAGCGGGCCGTTGCTCAACCAAATCAAGTCCAAACTGTTCCGCCACTTTATAGCCAAACCCAGTTGCCCCCATCTTAGGAATAGACCGCCCGCCAGTTGCAATAACAAGAGAGCTACAAGAAACATCTTCAAGTGGTTCTTCTGTTTTTGAATGTTTTAAACGTAGTGAGAAACCATCTTCAGATTTTTCAATGCTCTCAACTTCCCTCTTAAGAGCAAGCTCAACATTTCCCTTGCGCATTTCAGAAACAAGCATCTCAATTATCTCGGTTGCAGAGCCATCACAAAATAATTGCCCCAAAGTTTTTTCATGAAACGCAATGTCATAAGATTTCACCAAAGAGATAAAGTCATGCTGCGTATATTGGCTAAGCGCTGATTTACAATAATGCTTATTTGCTGAGAGAAAATTTTTATGCGAGCACCCACTATTCGTAAAATTACACCGCCCACCGCCAGAAATTCTAATCTTCTCACCAAAGGCCGTGCTGTGCTCAATAAGCAAAACAGACCGCCCACGCTGCCCGGCTTGTAGCGCGCACATCATCCCAGCAGCCCCGCCACCAATAATAACAACATCAAAATTCCGCATCACTCATATCTTTCTATAAATAATTGGCTGAAAAAATTAACTAGACGAAGAAGGAGCATTGCCCTTTTCGGGCAATGGGACATGGCGAAGCGCCAGCGTAATCCGGCGCGTTGCGCCGGCTCTCGGAGGCCCATGAGCTTCAGTTCATGGAATAGCCTTGAGAGAAAAAAAACCGAGCAGAAAGTTTCTGCTCGGTTTTTTACAAATTCATAGCTCTATTAAAAATGCCTAGGCTTTTATCTAGGAGCCAACACCATAATCATCTGACGGCCTTCAAGCTTTGGCTCAAGCTCAACTTTCGCAATCTCTTCAGTTTGCGCTTTCACCCGTCTAAGCAATTCCATGCCCAGCTGTTGGTGAGCCATTTCACGTCCACGAAATCTCAAGGTTACTTTCACCTTGTCACCAGCATCAAAGAACTTCTGCATATTCCGCATTTTCACATCATAATCATGTGTATCAATATTGGGGCGAAGTTTAATCTCTTTAACATCGAAGGATTTTTGTTTCTTGCGAGCTTCAGCAGCTTTTTTCTGGGCCTGGTATTTGTACTTGCCATAATCCAGAATTTTCACAATAGCAGGTTTCGACCCACCATTAATCTCAACCAAATCCATATTGGCGTCAGCTGCTCTATTGAGGGCGTCCTCAAGGGGCACCATCCCAACATTCTCTCCAGTTTCATCAATCAATTGAACCTCAGCATCATCAATATCATCATTGATGCGTGGTCCCTCATCCTTTTTTGGCGTTGCCTTCATTGGTCGGCGTGCGATGGCAGTATCTCCTATATAATTAATATAATAATTTCAAAAACGTCTCTCTCATCAACTTCAAATAATCTAAAAATGAAAATCCCGCGAAGGTGAGAGAATACAAACCCGTTAAAAACCGGCCTGTTTTATGTATAACACATAAATTACAACCAAAGAGCTATAATTTCGTCAAGTGAATTAGCAAGTTCTACCCCTATTTTAGCCCCTAACTGTGGCTAGAGGCCCACCTAAAAGGGTCTCATAGACCTGAATTGTCTGATTTTGCATGTTTAGGGTCGTAAAATTCTCTTTTATATAGCGGCGAGATATCTCAGCCATAAGCTGTAATTCGTTAGGTTGAAACTCTAAAATACTAAGAATTCTGGTCGCAATCGCCGCCCCATCAGCAACTGGTACAAGCCATGCGGTTGCCTGATTCTGAGTTTGTGCTTCACCCTTTCCTAAATTCAAAAATTCAGGCGGCGCCCCAATATCTGTAGCTATAACCGGGCAACCCATCGCCTGAGCCTCAGCCGCAGCCCGTCCAAAAGCCTCTGCTTCTCTAGACGCAACAACAACAATGTCCGCCAACTTATAAGCCGCTGCCATATCGCTCACATGGCCAACCAGCTTTACATGTTTCTCTAACCCATCTTTTTTAATGAGCTCTTTTAAATCATTTTCATAAGCAACACGCCCTTGAGCATCTCCTGCCAAAATCATCACAGAGCGATCATCACCCCTGCGCTTAAGTTGAGCTGCAGCTTCAATCACATCGCGCTGCCCTTTCCACTCGGTCAGGCGAGCAGCATGAAGAATGATTTTTTTATTCTTGTATTCTTCTCCGTCCAAGCCCCATGAAGAACGCATCGCCTGTTCTCGTTCAGTTGAAACAGCATCAGGGTCAATATCATCCACATCAACACCGCGGTAAATCACAGTCAGCCGATCCGGATCTGGCGCATGACGATCAAGAATTAAGTTTGCCGTGAACTTTGAGTTCGCAATGACCCAATCACCTTTCGCCATTACGCCATTATAAAATCCTTTAAGAGAAGACTTCTGATTATATGCACCATGATATGTCGTCACAAACGGAACTTTAGCAGCGCGCGCGGCCCAATACCCACTCCACGCCGGCGCGCGAGAGCGCGCATGTACAAGAGAGACATTTTCATCTCTAATTAATTTGGCGATTGCTTTGCTGTTTAACCACATCTTCAAAGGGTTTTTGGTTGAGGCAGGCATCTTAATAATCGTACCGCCCTTAGCAATCACATCATCACAAAGCGCGCCGCCCTCAGTCACAACTAATGAACACCCACCAGCGCGAACAACCGCCTCAGTCATTTCAACAACAGACTTTTCAGCCCCGCCGGTTTTTAACTCAGGGATTATTTGTAAAATAGTCGCGCTCAATTGAGATGGTCCTGGAAATGAAATTTAAATCATACATAAAATCATATAAATGAAGAACATTTTATGAAAACAGTCATGCCTCATACAACAGGAACAGTCAAAGAAAAATCAGACTAGTTTGCTAACTCACAGTGAGAAAGAGCCGCTTTCGCTCTTGCTTTAACTTGCCATCCATACAATAGCTCAGTTTTTTTAGACTTTAGCGCCTCTTCTGTAGTTTCGGCCTTTTTGTCTTTATTATCGGTTGTATCTTGCGTCTCTTCTGGAATTTGCAGTCTTAGTAAAACACCCGTCTTTTCTTTATCTAATGTATAGCGGTCAGCATTGGCAAAATCTTCCAATTGCTGAGTTAAATCCCCAAAGGCCCAGAAAAATTGCGGCGTTCTTTGCACTAACCCTCTAACTTTCCCCTTTGGTAGCCTACCAACCAAATCAATGAGCAAAGTCTCTGCCTTGCGCTCTGAAGCATCTGCCAATCCTAAAACGTAAAAAGTTTCAGATAAAAATTCTGGCTTCAAAACACAGCGATCTAACAAGGCAAGAGAAATATCTGCTTCACCTGCAAACAACGTCT
>CAXIDO010000027.1:0-10919 GCA_964022745.1 uncultured Methyloligella sp.
TCAAGGTCAAAACCTAAAAGATTATCAATCTCATCTTGGTTGAGAATTCGCTCACTGCCACCCTGATCACCTTCTGCATCTTCTTCAGGATCACCAACCATAGCTGCCCATTGGGCCGCCATATCACTATCAAGGCCATCAAGAGCTTCTTCATCTACTTCATCAGTATCATCAAGCGCAGCACCCCACGCTGCGGCCATAGCATCCTGATCTAGATCTTCATCTGACATAAGAGTTAAGTCCTACTGAACGATAATTTCTTTAAATAAAATGCGGTTAACTCGGCTCGGATGAACCGCCAAGTTAATGCGCTTAAGTAATTCTTCTTTTAATCGATAAATTCCTTGTGAGCCTTCAAGGTCTTGCGCCCGAAGTTCACGCAAATAAACCTGAAATAAATCAAGCACACGAGGAAGATTAGGTTGCATCGCCTCAGCTACAGATACATCCGCAACTTCCAATGCAATTTTCATTTTTAAATAATGAGCCCGTTGTTCCTTGCTACTCAAATTCACAACCATCTCAGGCAGCTCATGGTAATAAGCTGGTTTTGCCGGCGGCGGTGCGTTCTCTGTTAATTCAGTGTCTTCTTCGCCGCCACCAATGAGACCCATCATTGACGCACCAAAATATCCACCACCACCCAAAAGCAATAAAGCCACTGGTGCTATTATAAAGAGTAACTTACTTTTTTTCTTCGGCTCACCCTCTTCACCAACCTCTTCCTCAGAGTTTTCAGCATCCGCTTCGGCCATTTTTTCGCAACCAACCCCTTAAGACATATAGAAGAATCACCGCGCAAAGCGGCTCCAATCTTAGTTCTATCCCCATTAGTGTTAATGAAAAGTTGCCAAATCTTAAAAAGAGGAAATATCTGCCCAGTCAATTTTGCCGGCCTCCCAGAATTGCATAACAATCAAAAACACTAAATCACTGTTTTTATTGAATAATTTTTCTGGCACGCTCCATGCATTAACCTTAACAACACACAACCCGGCAAATTTTGCTGAGTTAACAATTAAGTTAATTGTTAAAAGTTTTAAGGAATGAACATATGGACAACGCTATTCGGATCGGCTTATCCAGACAAATGGCACTTCAAACAAGAATGAATGTCATCGCGAACAACCTTGCGAATATTAATACAGCAGGTTTTAAACGCGACACAGTTCACTTAGAAGAATTTCGCATGCCAGTCGCTCAAATGACTGAACTTTCTGGCAGAGATAAAGCCCTTTCTTATGTCCATGACCGCGCTGTCCTCAACAATATGAGCGCAGGCTCAATGAAACAAAGCGGTAATGAACTTGATGTCGCCATCAATGGTAAAGGCTGGTTCAGTGTTCAAACACCAGATGGGGAACGCTACACCCGCAATGGTGAGTTCAAACTCAATAATGCAGGCACCCTGGTTACCAATGCTGGTTATCCTGTTCTTGGGTCTGGCGGTCCAATCACATTCGGACCAAATGAAACTCAAATCACCATCGCCAGAGATGGAACAATTTCTTCAAGTGAAGGAGTGAAAGGGCAAATCCGTGTCGTCAGTTTTAATGATGAGCAAAACCTTAATAAAGAAGGGTTCAACCTTTTCAAAACGGATGAACAACCAACCCCTATCGTTCAACCAAATGTCATGCAGGGCATGGTCGAAGGTTCAAACGTCCAACCCGTTCTAGAATTAACAAGTATGATTGAAACAACCAGAGCCTACACCAGCCAGGCCAAACTATTACAAAAAACCGAAGAGCTAAAATCAGAAGCAATGAACAAATTAGCTCAAGTACCAAATTAATAGCGCAGTCGCTTGTGGGCAACTGAAGCGTCACTAAAAAACGCGGTTGCTTTTTGTGGATGCTCAGTGGGCATCTGAAGCACAAAAAAGACAACTGAAGCGCAACTGAAAAGAGGATTTGAAATGAAAGCTTTAAGAATAGCCGCTACTGGAATGCAAGCCCAAGAGCTAAACGTCGAAGTTATTTCAAATAACATCGCCAACATGCGCACAACAGGCTTCAAACAAGTACGTGCTGAATTTCAAGATCTGCTCTATCAGGATATTCGCCGTGTTGGTGCCAACTCTTCAGCAAGTGGCAACATCATCCCAACGGGTGTCCAAGTTGGTTATGGTGTTAAAACCGGCGCAACAGCCCGAATTATGACACAAGGGAATTTACAGCAAACCGGTAAAGAGCTCGACGTTGCTATTAGAGGTGAAGGCTTCTTTTCAGTTCAAACACCTGATGGTCAAACAGCATATACGCGTGACGGTTCTTTCGAGCTCGACGCAAACGGCAACCTAGTCACATTAGATGGTTTCCAGGTTCAACCGAATATCACTGTACCAAACAATGCTCGCTCGATCACCATTAACAGAGAAGGCGAAGTACAAGCCCTCCTAGATACAAGCACAACACCAACCAATCTAGGACAAATCCAGCTTTCTCGGTTTGTAAATAAAGCTGGTCTTCAATCCATAGGTGACAATCTGTATTTAGAAACACCAGCAAGTGGCACCGCAATTGACGGCACAGCAGACACAGCAGGTTTCGGTTCAATTTCACAAAACTTTCTGGAAAATTCTAACGTAAATGCAGTGTCTGAATTATCAGATCTCATTTCGGCACAAAGAGCATACGAAATGAACGCTAAAGTTATCAGCGCATCGGATGAAATGATGCAGGCTAGCGCAAGTATCGTTCGCTAAAACTAACAATATCGTAGGCATCTAATACTTAGAAAGGATAAGAAAATGAAAACAGCCATTTTAATGAATTCCAAAAATAGCAATTCAATTAAGGTTTCAAAATCAATGGCCTTAGTTCTTACAACAGTGCTGTCTTATATTGTTTTTTCTATACCAAACAATGCCTTTAGTGCCGAAATATTGAAATTAAAAACAAACATCGAAGTCCAAAAAGATGTCGTCACTCTTGGTGATATTTTTGAAAATATGAGTAGATACCGCTCAGAAGCCATTTTCAAAAGTCCGGCACTTGGCCGGCAAGGGACTGTGCGCATCGAACGATTAATTGAAGCAGCTGAGCGCTATGACTTCACATTCGACACCCCCCTGGATTTGAAAAAAATTAAAATCTCACGCCCTGCTCGTAAAATTAAAGCAGAGACAATCAAAGCCATGATTTTAGAAAAAATTCAAAAAGAAAATGAATATACAAAATCAACAAATCTAACTCATTTTAAAGAAACAAAAACCAAACTGACTTTTAACCCACCTTTAAAAGCCATTATGGTTCCACTTGATTTTTCAGGTGAACTAAAATTCAAAAATTTCACTTACAATAAATTTCGCGGAACATTTCAAGCCGTCATTCAACCCAGGGAAGCCAATAAAAGAGATTTCTTGGAAAAGCTAAACGGAAAAACACAGACGGTTGTGGTTCATGCAGTAATAAAACGTGGCATTAAAAAAGGTGAAACCATTCACGCATCTGATGTAGAACTCGCAGAATTTTCACCGCGCCGCGTACCAAGAAACGCAATCCAAACAAAAAAACAATTGATAGGAATGATTGCAAGCAAGAGACTGCGCGCAGGAAGTATCATCCGTTCATCTGATATCGAAATAAGAAAAATCATTAAGAAAGACCAACTTGTAACCTTAGTGCTGCAAAAACCTGGATTGAGCTTAAAAACTCAAGGCAAAGCCGTAACAAGCGCCAGTCTAAATGAAACAATTACAGTCATGAATATCCAGTCAAAAAGAGTAATCCATGGAGTGGTAAAAGGTCCCGGCCTCGTCATGGTTCAAACAAATAACTATCAGATCAAACCATTAAAAACGGCTCAACTAAATTAACGAAACCCTGAAAACATTAACGTGAGCGTTCCGCCTTAAAGTGGATTCCGGTTTTAGGAAAAAAGAATGCTCCAGTAATTCATGAGATAGATGAGAGAAGCACATGTTCCGCTCAATGTATAAAGTTAAGTATAAAGTGAAGTTACAAACTTGCGTTAAAGCACTATTGCTCACATTAATGGCTATGACATCTGCGGGCTGTTCCCATTTCGATAAAATTTCTGAAATTGGGGAAACTCCCAAACTATCGGCAATTGAAAGTCCAAAATCAAAACCAGGCTACAAGCCCGTAAGCATGCCAATGCCAGAACCAGAAGCTGTGAGTTACAACCCCAATTCTCTCTGGCGAAATGGCTCCCGTTCTTTCTTTAAAGATCAACGAGCAAGAAAAGTCGGAGATATCATCACAGTGATGATCGAAATCACCGACAAAGCTGAAATAGATAATGAAAGCACAAGAGATCGGTCAGGAACAACTTCAGCAGGCATTGATGCCTTAGCGGGTTACAAAGCGGTATTGCAAAGCATCCTTCCTAACTCCGCTGATCCAACAAACCTGGTAAACGTAAACTCATCTCATTCTGATAAAGGTTCAGGAACAGTTGACCGTGAAGAAACACTAACGACCAAAATGGCAGCCGTTGTCATGCAAGAACTACCGAACGGTAACCTCGTCATCGAAGGACGCCAGGAAGTGAGAGTTAATCATGAAATCAGAGAAATCATCGTGGCCGGTGTTATCAGACCTGAAGATGTAAGTTCAATTAACACAATTGACATATCAAAAATTGCTGAAGCCCGGGTCTCTTATGGTGGTAGAGGTCATATAACCAATGTTCAAGCCCCACGATATGGCAACCAGGTACTAGATATCCTTCTTCCATTCTAAAAAGCGGTTGTATGTGGGCAACTGAAGGCCCAACAAAAAATTTAAAAACCTAACGGCCTGACTTTATATTTAAAGTCAGGCCGTTTTTACGAAAACCAACCAAAGTACCAAAAACAAAAATCATCTCAGTAACAATCTATATTTGACTAATCAGTCAAATATAGATAAATTGCAGAAACTAAGGAAATAAATATATGGGTCGTCCACCAACAAACACCAAACTAAGATTATTAGAAACCGCTCATGAACTCATCTGGCGCAATTCCTACGGCTCTGTCAGCGTTGATGGGATTTGCGAAAAAGCAAATGTGAAAAAGGGTAGTTTTTATCATTATTTTCCAAGCAAAGCAGACCTTGCCATGGCGTCAATTGATTGGTGGATGACAAATACAATACCGTTTCTTGATGATATCTTTTCGCCCTCCCGGCACCCCATAAATAGATTCACCCTATTGATAGATTTTATATATGAAAAACAAGAAGATATGAGAATTGAATTCGGTCAGGTTTGTGGCTGCCCGTTTATAACAATTGGCTCTGAGCTCGCCGCCCAAGATGAAATTATCGGCGCCAAAATCAGCGCTATCACACAACAAAAAATGACTTACTATCAAAATGCCCTTCGAGACATGATCGCTATGGGCTTAATTGATGAAAAAACAAATGTGGAATTAAAAGCTGAAGAAATTTACGCTTTTATCACTGGAAATATGATGTTGGCCCGCATCAAAAATGACCTGAAGTTTATGAAAACAAGCTTAAAGCCCTCTTTGATGAACTTAATAGGCGTTGAATTATCGGTAGAAGACTTAAAAAAATTGACCATATAGTAAACTATTTTACCGGTCAAAATAGAGGAATCAAATCGTGAGTATTTTGAAGAAAACAGCCGGACAACTGCTGCCCATAGCATGTGTAAGCCTCGCGCTCGTCTCCTTCTACACAAACACATCCATTGGTGCGCAGGAAAAAACTTCCGATAAAAAAGCCAAAGCTGTAACGGAAACTAAAAAACCTTCCAAAAAAGCCCGTGCAGCTAAAGCTACTCCCAAAGGTATGCCCGTAGATGTCACCATTGTGAAGCCTGAAAATATACAAGTGTGGAGTCAATATTCAGGACGGGTTGTTGCAGTTGATCGCGCTCAATTACGCCCACAAGTAAGCGGGCGGATCACAGAAATACGCTTTAAGGATGGGCAAAATGTAAACAAAGGCGACATACTCATTGTCATAGACCCACGCCCTTACGAAGCTAATCTAAAGCAGGCCCAAGCCACCTTAACAACAGCCAAAACCCAAGTCACTTTAGCTGAAAAAGAATATAAGCGCGCTAAATCATTGGTGGCTAAAAAAGCCGTATCAGAAAGCATTTTAGACACTCGTAAAAATAACTTTATTGTTGCCAAAGCTAATTTGTTACGAGCTGAAGCTGGTGTCGACACTGCAAAGATCAACATTGATTACGCCTTCGTCAAAGCACCCATTTCTGGCAAAGTCAGCCGTGCTGAAATAACAGAAGGTAACCTGGTTCAAGCTGGAGTAAACGCACCACTGCTCACATCAATCATTTCAAACAAAAAAGTTTATGTTGATTTCGAAGTCGACGAACAAACATATATCAAAACAGCAAGAGCAACCCCTGAAGGCGCTTTAAATAAAATCCCTGTGAGAGTTAAACTATCTGACGGGAATAATCATCAAGCCGGTAATCTACATAGCTTTGACAATCAAATTGATCAGTCAACAGGGACAATCAGGGGGCGCGCTTTATTTGAAAACACAGAAAAACTATTGCTTCCCGGCATGTCAGTTACCGTCAAAATGGGCGTCTCTAATTCTAAAAACATCAAACAAATTGCCATAACAGAACGCGCCATTGGTACAGACCAAGATAGAAAGTTTGTTTATGTCGTCAGCAAGAAGAACACAGCTGAATATAGAGAAGTAACAATAGGCGCAAACATTGGCGGTCGCCGCCTCATAACCTCAGGTTTAAAAGAAAACGATGTAGTTATTGTGGAAGGCTTGGCCCGTATTCGGCCAAACATGCCTGTTGCACCTAAGAAAAAATCTCTCAAAACAGCTCAAAAATAGAAATAAGCATCTGAAACAAAAGTTCAATCAAATGCTCTAAATATGTTCGCTCAACTTATATTTTATCATTAGTTCAGCATGAATAAAATGCTTAGAAAGTAAACGTATGAATTTCTCCAGTCACTTTATCGACCGGCCTATTTTTGCCGGTGTAATATCGTTTATTATCTTTTTTCTTGGCCTGATCGCCATGTTCCAACTCCCTATTTCTGAATATCCAGAAGTAGCCCCTCCCTCTGTCCAGATCACAGCCCAGTTCCCTGGTGCCAATCCAACAGTGATTGCAAAAACAGTTGCAACCCCTCTTGAGGAACAAATCAACGGTGTCGAAAATCTGCTATATATGAATTCATTAGCAACCACAGATGGACGCCTTTCCATCACTGTTACATTCGCCATAGGTACAGACGTAGATCTTGCTCAACAACTTGTTCAAAACCGCGTATCACAGGCCCTCCCCCGTTTACCTGAAGTAACACGGCAACTAGGTGTAACTGTTGTCAAAAGTTCTCCAGATCTAACAATGGTTGTTCATCTCACGTCCCCCAAAGCCAGATATGACATGCTGTACTTAAGAAACTACGCAACTTTGAACATCAAAGATCAGCTTGGAAAAATCGCGGGTGTTGGCTCTGTTCGTCTATTTGGTTCAGGCGATTATGCCATGCGTATTTGGCTTAATCCAAATCGTATCGCTGAACGCGGCATGACCGCCAACGAAGTCGTAACAGCTATTCGTAATCAGAATGTTCAGGTTGCAGCTGGCATCATCGGCGGCCCACCCTATAGCCAGAACACACAAATTCAATTGCCAGTGAATGCTCAGGGTCGTTTAAAAGATCCAAAAGAGTTTGAAAAAATCATCATCAAACGAGATGAAAATGGGGTCATCACCAGATTAAGCGATGTTGCTTGGGTCGAGCTTGATGCCCAGACCTATGCCCTGCGCTCATTGTTAAATAATAAAGAAGCTGTCGCCATCCCGATTTTCGCACAAGCCGGTGCGAACGCACTAAATATCTCTGATAATGTACGCAAAACCATGGCCGAGCTTAAAGAGAGGTTTCCAGAAGACGTAGATTATACAATCGTCTACGACCCAACCGTCTTTGTGAGGAATTCAATCACCAGCGTGATTAAAACTTTACTAGAAGCCATCGCCCTGGTCGTGATTGTTGTCATTGTCTTCCTTCAAACATGGCGCGCTTCAATCATTCCCTTATTAGCAGTGCCCGTTTCAATCGTCGGCACTTTTGCAATCATGCTGCCCTTAGGTTTTTCAATAAATGTGCTGTCTCTCTTTGGCCTGATTTTAGCTGTCGGCATTGTGGTTGATGACGCCATCGTTGTTGTTGAAAATGTTGAGAGAAACATAGAAGACGGTAAAAACCCAAGAGACGCCACTATCCAAGCTATGAAAGAGGTAACCGGGCCCATCATAGCAACGTCTCTCGTGGTTGCAGGTGTCTTCATTCCCCTTGCTTTCATTAGCGGTCTAACCGGCATGTTCTACAAGCAATTCGCTCTCACCATTGTGATAGCAACATTCATCTCAACTCTAAATTCACTCACACTAAGCCCTGCAATGTCAGCGCTTTTACTAAAAAGCCATGATGCTAAAAAAGATTGGCTAACAAGGTTTATGGATAAAGCTTTTGGTTGGTTTTTTAGGCTTTTTAATTGGTCATTTAACAAAGGGCAAAGCGGATACGCAAAAAGCATAAGAGCCTTCGGTATGCGCAAAGGCATTATGATGACCCTTTTCGCCATTTTAGTCGGCGCTACTTATTTCAGTTTCAGCCTCGTCCCGCCGGGCTTTGTACCAGCACAAGATAAAAAATATCTCATTTCTTTTGCGCAGCTCCCAGCTGGGGCCACATTAGATCGCACACAAAACGTTATGAAAAAAATGGCCGAAATCGCCATGAAAGAAAAAGGCGTCGCGAACGCAGTTCAATTCCCTGGTCTTTCTGTAAACGGTTTTGTAAACTCCTCAAGCGCTGGCATCATGTTCATCCCACTTGATGACTTTGAAGATAGAAGAGATAAAAGCTTAAGTGCCGGTGCCATCGCACAAAGGCTACAAGGACAGTTTAACAATATCGATAAAGCGTTTATTGCTATTTTCCCGCCCCCTCCGGTAAGAGGGCTCGGCACAACAGGTGGCTTTAAACTTCAAATTCAGGATAGAGGCAATCTCGGTTATCAAGCGCTAGATAATGCCGTGAAAGAAGTCATGGGCAAAGCGTGGCAAAACCCAGCACTATCGCGCGTTTACTCAAACTACAATGTCAACGTTCCGCAGTTATTTGCTGATTTGGATCGCACCAAGGCCCAACAGCTTGGCATCCCGATCAATGAAATTTTCAGGACGATGCAAATCTATCTTGGCTCTATTTATGTCAATGACTTTAATCAGTTTGGCCGCACCTATCAGGTCATCGCGCAAGCTGATAAACCCTACAGGGCAACAGCAAAAGATATTTTGAGTTTAAAAACCAAAAACGCTGAAGGAAAAATGATCCCTCTAGGCTCAGTGATGAAAGTCAGTGAAACTTTTGGCCCCGATACAGCCTCAAGATATAATGCGTTTCGTGCCGCTGACTTAAACGGCAACCCTGGCCCTGGCTATTCATCCGGTCAGGCCCAAGAAGCCATCACAAAAATCTTAAATGAAACCTTGCCCCAAGGTCTCAGCTTTGAATGGACAGAGCTGACGTACCAGCAAATTTTGGCAGGCAACACGGCCATCTTTATTTTCCCATTATGTATCTTTTTAGTGTTCCTCATTTTAGCCGCCCAATATGAGAGTTTAACACAGCCACTAGCTGTGATCCTCATTGTGCCAATGAGTATTCTCTCAGCTATCTTGGGCGTTTATATCAGTGGCGGAGACAATAATATCTTCACACAAATTAGTCTTTTTGTACTGGCCGCTCTTGCGTGCAAAAATGCAATTCTCATCGTTGAATTTGCAAATGAATTAGAGAATGAGGGGCTAACTCCCCTAAAAGCTGCAGTGGAAGCAAGCCGCTTGCGGTTACGTCCCATTCTCATGACTTCTTTTGCATTCATCATGGGAGTGCTCCCTCTTGTACTAAGTGAGGGCGCCGGTTCAGAAATGCGCCAAGCAATCGGAGTGGCCGTATTCTCCGGTATGCTTGGCGTAACCTTCTTCGGTCTAATCTTCACACCTGTATTTTATGTTTTATTGCGGGAGTTTGAAATAAAATTAGTTGGTAAAAAAGAAGGTCAATCTAATCAATCAATTACCGAAGCGGCAGAATAATCAGGATAAAATTTCAAATGCCATAGGTTAAAACTATGGTGTTTGAAAGCCGATTTGTTGCAAAAATGATGTGCACATAGAAAACAGAGTTTTTTCACTCGCCCCGCCTTTAGAAAAAAGAGAGAAGCCACTAAGAAACGCCATAACCAAATTCGCAGTGGTTTCAGCATCAGTATCCTTAGGCAATTCTTTTTGCCGTACAGCTTGATTAATAAGCCGGACAATTACAGCTCGTTTCTCTTCCATCAAATTCGCCAGCTCTTGCCCCACAACTGTGTCATCACCAGCCAGCTCAGCAAAACAATTGACTGTAAAACATCCCCGTTTTTTCTCTTCACTTGCCCGCAATTTCGCAGCATGAGCAAACACCTGATAAAAAACAGGCCCAACTGGTTCACCATCCTTCACTTTGGTAAATAATACATCTGGTGTTGAACTAGAATAGTTCCCAAGCGCTTCAAAAAACAAAGCTTCCTTACTTTTAAAACTATTATAAAGGCTAGCTCGTGTCAGGCCCGTCGCTGTTGCAATCTCATTGAAAGATAAGTCCCGATAGCCCCGATCCCAAAATAAATGCATTACTTTTTCAATAAGTTGATCACGATCAAAACTACGTGGTCGACCAGCACTTCGTTTATCGTCCTCTAAAGATGTCATTCATAATTCCTCAATAGTCCATTTCTGAATAAGCAACTTACCATAACAATTTTTTTATACAAACCTGTATAATATAATTGACAGCACTAATTTTATACAGCACTGTATATTTAATTTTATACAGGACTGAATAAATTTAGTCAAAGGACAAAAATCATGACACTTAATCA
>CAXIDO010000028.1:0-10779 GCA_964022745.1 uncultured Methyloligella sp.
CAAATTAAAAAATTTTAGGTGTAAGTAACTCTTACAATTGAGAGAAGGGAGAATACAAAAAACAGATTAAACAACAAGATAGAGCTCGATAAATAAAAAAGGTTAGCAACGCAAACCAAAAGGGCTCTCTATTGCTAACCTATAAATTTTACAAATTAAAACTAGTTTTTAAAAATGTTCAATTGAGAAAATATGCTGAGAATCTTTCAAAGGCGCATGACATTCAGCGCACTTAGCTAAATCTTTTTTAGCAGGCGATCCATCTGGTTTAAAAGTTGCGAAATCCCAGTCACCATTATTCAGATCACCCTTCCATTTTTTACCAGCACCTTTAATTTTTTCCATAACGGCAACAAGTGCGAATTTTCCTTCAAGACGGCGACCAAGCGTACTTTCAATGACATCACCATCTTTATCTTTTTTTGCTTTATAAACTTCCGCTGTTAACACAGACCCATAAGGAAATTTACCGTCCTTTTTCATCCCCTTGACAGCTATGTCATTCGCATAAATACGAATAGTCTGACCATCATTGGGAGATTGGCGATCTCCAGTAAAGTATAAAGTGTGTGATTTATAACCCTTTGGAAATTGTATTTCGGTTTTTTTATCCTCTGCCATCGCCCCAGTTAGACCAAGAGCAAATGTCATACAAAGTAAAACAAGTATCCGTTTCATTAATGACTTCTCCGTTGATTATCTCATATGCTTCTATTAGGTTATTCTTATTATTAGAGACATAATAACCTCAAAAAACAATAATGACAATAATTATTGTTATTATTGACCTTTAGTCTAGATTTTTGTATACTTAAGCCACACAAACAAAAAAGACGGATACCGAATAAGTCTATGACAACGAAAGATAAAATTCTGAAAACTCTCCGTGAGTCTCCAAAAACAATTTCAGAATTAGCAAATGGTTTTGGCTTAGCAAGAACTGCAATCACCACTCAGCTCGATCGATTAGTATCTGAAGGCTTGATTGAAAAAGGGATAATGCGCCCCAGTAATGGGGCCGGAAAACCCGCCCAAGAATATAAAACAGTGAGCGGAACAGAGGACGTCGGCTCATCAGCATATCTTCCTTTTGTAAAAACTCTCTTAGAACATTTACCCGATCATTTAGATCAAAAAAAGCGCAGAAATTTGCTCGAAGTTGTCGGCAAAGACATGGCTGAAAAATCAGGTTTAAATGGCTATGAAGAAAACAATAAATCACTAGTAAAAAAAATCGAAGACGCCATTGAAATCGTAAATGACCTTGGCGCAACAGCCGAATTAATAGACGGTGAAAAAGAAATCATTGTTCGCAATATTACCTGCCCGCTTGCAAGTGCTGTTAGAAGTGAACCTTGCGTCTGTGATGCAGTTGCTGCATTTTTTCAAGAAGCAACAGGCTCGAAAACCGAAGCTGCTTGTGAAAGAGGCGAAAATCTAGTCTGTAGATACATCATAAAAAAATAGGGTTAGAGGCATTTCTGCTCTGCAGCATTTGCATAGCACCTTTGCACTTCATTGGGGTACTCAAATTCAATAAAAACACTTAACTGAATAGCAGATGATAATTCATGTTCAAGAAGGAGAATGATCATGGCTATTCAAGCAAACCCTCAAATGCACCACAATGTTGGCGGCTTCAAAGGTAATTTCGGTTCAAAGAACTCTTTTTTCACCACTTTAATTGAAAAAATCACGGCAACATTCTCCAACTTTAAAAAGTCTATTCAAACTACCAAAGACTTTAACGAGTTAAACCAACTGTCAGACCGTGAACTAAGAGATCTAGGTATCTATCGTGGTGACATTGCTTATATCGTGAACAACCAAAATCACACGAAATAAATTAGAATAAAGTAAGTCTTTTTTTGTTATTTACTTTTCTACGACTTTTAAGGCGCGTCATTTTAATGGGGCGCCTTCTTTGTTTTAGCTTTGCCATAAAACACAAAAAAAAATATGATGGAGAGAAATAAAAAGGAAACAAACAAAAATGCATGGCTCATTGACGGATCTTAACCAAGCAAAAAACATTATAACAAAAATCTGGTACGAGGCTGTCAACGAAGTCAAAGGTGACAGAGCTGTTGAAAAAGTTCTTCAAAATCATGATCTTCCAAAACCAGATCAAATTATCTCAATCGGCAAAGCTGCTTCATCGATGTTTAAAGCAGCTTTTCATCATTACCTTAAAGATGAAAAAGAACCTGATAATATTAACGGCCTAGTTATAACAAAATATGACCATTCTGAAGCACTCCCCTCAAATATAAAACACTCAAACATACAACAATGGGAGAGCAGCCATCCAATCCCTGATCAAAACTCTCTATCAGCCGGAAAAGGTGCTTTAGAGTGTATTAGTGCGATGCCATATGACTCCAAATTACTTCTTCTCATTTCGGGCGGTGCCTCGTCTCTCGCAGAAGTATTAATCGAAGATATGAGCATTGAAGATCTCCTTTCCTTAAACTCAGATCTTTTAAAATCTGGTGCCGATATTGAAGAAATAAATACGAAAAGAAAGCTCATTTCAAAAATAAAAGGAGGCAAACTCTTAAGCCATTTCAAAGGCAAACATGTCACTACAATTGCAATTTCCGATGTGCCGGATGGTAATTTAGAAATTCTGGGAAGTGGAATTGGTAGTGGCACTCTCATCAACAAAAATATAACAACATTTAATTCCTATCTAGCTGCCACAAACGAAACCGCAAGAAACAAAGCAGCGGAGTGCGCAAAAGAAGCCGGGCTGGATATAATAGAAAATTCTGAATGTCTTTATGATGATATTGTTCCCCTATCTGAGCAATTATGCCAAAGAATAAAAACAGGGCCGAAAGGCATCTACATTTGGGGTGGTGAGCCAACCGTCAAGCTCCCTGATAATCCCGGCGAAGGTGGAAGAAATCAGGCTCTTGGATTATTATTAGCCAAACAAATAAAAGATGAAGAGAATATAGCAGTCATCGTTGCAGGAACCGATGGCACAGACGGCCCCACAAATGCCGCCGGAGCGATAATTGATGGCACAACCTTTCAAAGATCCAACGAAGCCGAAGAAGCAATAAAAGAGGCCAATGCCGGCCCCTACCTAAAGTCAGTCGAAGCTTTGTTCACATCAGGTCCAACTGGTACCAATGTTATGGACCTCATCATCGCAATAAAATTTTAAAACATTCCAAACCGGAAAAAATGTAACTATAAAACGGTCACTTTTTTTTGATCTTTTATCTCTACAAATCTTCATCACAATTTGCGAGCCTAATCTTCTAAAAGCCTAGTCTTCTAAAGAAAAACAAAGGAACACCCCTATGCGACTAAAAAAAACCATTCAATCTCTTTGCCTCTCAATAGCTCTCATTTACCCACTAAGCATAAGCACAACGGTAAGCGCAGCTGAATTGATAAAAAAATCAAGTCCACACTCAGTCAAACAAACCATTGATCAGCTAGAGGCCGCAGTAAAAAAAGCCGGCGCAACAGTTTTTGCTCGCATCAATCATGCAGCTGGCGCAAAAAAAGCAGGTTTAAGCTTGAGACCTACAGAAATGCTTATGTTTGGAAACCCGAAATTGGGAACACCAGCTATGAACTTATCGCAATCCGCTGGATTAGACCTACCCTTACGAGTAGTCGCATTTGAAGATAAAGATGGAAAAGTACACCTTGCCTACCATGCCCCAAGCGAACTTTCCAAATCTCACGACATTCCAAAAGACGCTAAGGTCTTAAAAAAGATGACCGGCGCTCTGGACAAACTAACAAACGCAGCAATCAAAAAATAATCTCTAATTTTCAATGAATAGTGACACCAACTTCAAAACTGTTGGTGTTCACTTTTTTCAATTCATCAAGTTTTATAAACTAGCCTCAATCAGTTGCTTTGCAGCAAGACCAGCCTCTTCAATATACGCACTATCATGTTTCACCATCATAACAGCAAAAGATCCATCCAATAACAAAACAACTTGCCGTGCCAGACTTGAAGAGTTCTTCAATTTATACTCAAGAAAAACATCAGCCAGCCAGCTCTCAAATCGTTTTTTATGAACAGCGCCAGCTTTAATAGCAGGATGCCCCGGCATATTCGCTAATTCTCCTGCCGTCCTCAAAAACCCACATCCCCGCCATTTAGGGTGCTGGGATGATCGTACAACTCCATCAAAAATAGCATAGACTTTATCAGCAACAGAACCGTCAACGTCATCAAACCATTTGCGCATGGCATCCAAATTTGGTTGATCCCGAGACATTAAATATTCAGCTACCAAATCATCCTTACTTTTAAAATGATAATACAAAGTTTTCTTGGTTATTCCTGCCTTTTCAGCAATCGCATCCACACTAACAGCTCGAATACCATCAGAATAAAACAATCGATTAGCTGCTTTCAAAATACGAAGTTTAGTGTCTTGTGAATTACGAGCCATGCTTATGTATACTCATCAGTGAGTTTCCTTTTTCTAAGACTACTCCTACCCTTGCACTAAATCAAACCGAACATGAAAGGAAAGTCTCATGTCAGATTTAATCTTAGTAGAAAAAGTAAATTCAATTGCAATTCTCACATTCAACAGGCCCGAAAAATTAAACGCACTAAACTATGCAACAAATGATTATTTGCTCTGCTTGCTTGATAAATTCGAAAACGACAAGGATATAAAAGCCTTCATCTTAACAGGAGCTGGAGACCGAGCATTTTCAGCCGGTGGTGACATTCACGAATTCACAAATTCAATTAAACAAAATTCGGAACAAGCCATAAATGATTTTTGCCGCCGCGGCCAAAAAATGACAGCCCGATTAGAAGCCTACCAAAAACCAATCATTGCAGCGGTAAATGGCATAGCCTTTGGAGGTGGCTGTGAAATAACCGAAGCCTGTCACCTAGCTGTAGCTAGCGAAAAGGCAATTTTTGCAAAACCAGAAATTAACATCGGCATACCACCCACATTTGGAGGAACCCAAAGATTACCCCGTCTAGCTGGCCGGAAAAGAGCACTTGAATTATTATTAACTGGAGATCAATTTTCTCCTCAACGCGCTCTAGAGATGGGATTGGTAAACAAAATTGTTCCCCATGAAAATTTACTTAAAGAAACAATAGAATTAACTGAACGCATCATAAGACATTCCCCACTAGCTGCAGCACGCATCATAACAGCTGTCACAAGGGGCATAAACACAACGATCTCAGAAGGGTTACAAATCGAGCAGGAGCAGTTCGCACGAATGACCGCAACAAAAGACATCACAGAAGGCTTAAATGCCTGGATAGAAAGAAGGCCTCCAAATTACACTGGTCAATAACGTAGATAGTGAGTTAAAAAATTTATGTGGCAACATAGAGCGTATAAAAATGTTGCCACATAAATCGGGGGGTTAATTCATTTATTAAGCAGCAGCTACACCTTCTAAGAACTCATCAACAACGCGGCTTAATTCTTCTACATCCCGTGTCACGCAATCACTAGCGCTAGACATCGTCTCAGAACAATCAGACGTTTTCTCAACAGCCTGTGTCACAGTCTCCATATTAGCACTGACCTCTTGAGCTCCAACAGCAACCCCATCCACATTCCGGCTAATTTCAGAAGTCAAAGCATCTTGCTCTTCAACAGCACAGGCAATTGAGTTAGAAACAGAATGGATCTGCTCCATAGTGTCAGTGATAGAAGCAATCGCATTCACTGAAGAAGTGGAATAACCTTGTATTGATAAAATCTGCTTAGAAATTTCTTCAGTCGCTTTTGATGTTTGATCCGATAGAGATTTCACCTCTCCTGCCACCACAGCAAACCCTTTACCATTCTCACCAGCCCGAGCGGCTTCAATAGTAGCATTCAAAGCAAGCAAATTTGTCTGTTCAGCAATATCGCGAATTAAAGTAACAACCTCACCGATCTTCTTAGAAGCTCCATCAAGGTCCGACATTGTTTTACTTGTCTCAGAAGCTCTGTCCATAGCCGTTGATATAACACTTGAAGCTTTGGTCGAGTGCTCACTAATCTCACGAATAGCCAAAACCAGTTCCTCTGTTTGTTGCGAAACAGATTGAACATTCTGTGACGATTCCTGACTAGAAGCCTCAACTTCACTAATTTTCTCAGAAGCATCAAGCGCAATGGCATTCAACTCAGTCGCGTTCCCATTCATAGAATGAAGCGCCCCAGTAACAGAATCTAAAACAGTCTTAATTGATGTTTTAAAACGCTCAATCAGCAAAGTTGTTTTTTCTTGCTGTGCTTCCCTACGTTTCTGTTCAACATTACTAGCCTCAACAAGCTTCACACGTTCAACTTCATTATTTCTAAAAATCGAGACAGCCCGGTACATATCGCCAATCTCGTCGGTCCGATCTGCATCTTTTAAATCAATCGATAGCTCACCGTGCGCCAATTCATCCATAGATTTAACCAAATTTTCTATTGGACGAGATAATGTCCGAGCAAACCAAAGACCGGCAAAAAACATAACAGCTAGCGTAATAAACGTAACCATAAGTGTCGCATTGCGCATATGATAAACAGCGCCCAACACCTGGTTTTCAGTCTTCAAAGCCAATAAAGACCATTTATTCCCAAAAAACTCTAACCCTGTATAAGAAATATAGTTCGTTGTATCTAACCCGCTGGTAACATGAAATCCTTTTGATTTTTCAGTATCAATTTGTTTCAAACTCTCCTGTAAAGAAGCTATTTGCTGAGAAGCAACAATCGGCTTTAAATGCTCATCAACAAGCAAAACAGTCGCATCTTTTAAGGGGGCTAATCCAGAAGCCACAGCAGTTCTAAAGGTATCATCAGATAAACGGAATACGATATATCCAATCTTCGTCTTTTTTCCCAAAAAATCTTTTGTAACTTCAAGTCCAAGAAAAGCTGAGTGCTCTCCCCCCTCAAAGTCATATTTCGCAAAAGGAACATATGCCTTTTTTGTTCCTTTTGTAGAGATCATTTGAAAGGCTTGTGCCAACCCGGATGATTGAGTATTGGTATTAGACAAATCATGTAGAAATTCTTTTGATTTTGTCACACTATAAAGAACAAACCCCTGAGGGCTAATCAAATAGATATCGGCAATACCATTTACAGTTACTAATTTAGAATAATGGTCATGGATGCTAGCGTGTTTCCAGGAATAAAATGTTTTATTATTCTTGCCAGATAATTTAATCCGCTCAGACCTGCTTAAATCTTTTTGTCGAAAAAAAGCTTTAACCTTCGGGAGCTCATCTTTCATATCCACTACAGCAGTGGTCATTTCCTCAAAGGCTTTAATGGTCACTTCATTAGTTGAAAAAATTTTCAGCTCTTCTTCAATCGTCTGCAGTTGACTTTTGACTAGAATGTCTCGGCTGTTAACAAGAGCATCCATTCCAGTCTTAGAAGCATCAATTAAAGCAGAACGAGAGGTGAGATAATTTAAAACACCAACAGATGCACAACAAACAACAGAAATCACAACCGTCAAAGCAGCGATTTTTCCTAAAATACTATTCAAAGCGAAAACTTTAAATTTCTCAAACATAGCCCTTGCCTCCCTAAAACAAAATCTGTGCAAGGACTATCTACGAAGAGTACTAACAAATCCTATACTTTAGTATAGGTATTTAAAAAAAGTGATTTTTTATAATTTGGGTGGCTTTTTAGCTAAAACATTTGATTTTTAGACAAAAAAACACTTAAACGCATAAGTAAAATAACTTACGGGCGAACCAGAATATAACCCTTCGCGTCAAGTTCCATTATCGTCACAACACCAGCTGGTACGACTTTAGCAAATTCAAAAACAGGAACATCTTTTCCAGATTTACGCTTCATTGAACTGATCGTATTCCCGCAAGCCTGAAAAACTACATTCGGCATACTAAGAGAAAAGTTGGAAATTCTTTTAGCAACAGGAGACGTATCAGGACGCAACATATGTAACCCAGCATTAAAGGCAACAATCTTAATATCAACCTCTTCACCCAGACTAGAGTAATGACGAGAAACATTAGCTGCAACATTCAAGGCCGCATTCATTTTACTTGGATCATTATCACTAACTTGCAAAACCAACTTGTGAACGCCTTCCTCTGCCTCAGCCATTATCGGCAAAACAAACAACAGAACAAGAGGTAAGAATGTCTTCATTAGAAATTTCATAAAATGGCTCCAAATAACAATGAATGATAAACTTATATTCACACATTTACATATACAAGCAAGTCCAAAAACCATCCGACCATGCAAAAGCTCTTGAAAGAGACCAAATCGGTCACCTTTTCACCTCTAATGACCAGGATTTTCTCTTCACAGACAAATTATCTCGTCGATCCAAATCTTGTTTCTTCTTCCAGAGTATCTCCTGATATTCAAGATGTTTATGCAAAGCCCGTTTCGCTTTATTTGAAGATCCTTCCTCAATAGAGCGAACAATATCCTCATGCTGGGCCAGTATGATTTTCAATTCTTTTTCATCAGTTAGAAAAAATTGATGACTTTGTTCAATTGCATGGCTCAATACATCTTGCAAAGACCGTGCGACTTGTATGGTAACAAAATTTCCTGTCGCCTCAAGAAGAGCCATATGAAAATCAGTATCAAGATCACTGATTTTAGCAAACTTACCAGCCTCAAAAGCTGCACACATCATCTCATGCAGCCGTCTAATCTCCTTTTTCTCCTCATTGCTCGCATCCTGAGCTACCTCAGCAACACTCTCTCCTTCAATTAACTTACGAAACCTTAGATAATCTGAAATAGCATCATCAGAGCTTTCAAGCAGATTTAAAAGCGGATCAGAAAGAGATCGGCCAATCGCAGTCGAAACTTTAAATCCCGAGCCATGACGAGAGACAAGCAAACCCTCTGTCACCAAAGCTTGAAGCGCACTCCGAATAGATGTCCTCGAAACATCCATACGAACCGCAAGCTCTCTCTCTCCGGGTAACTGGTCTCCAGGTTGCAAAACATCTGAAGCAATTAACTCTCTAATCTGAGCAATGATGGCCGCAGTAATATTAGGGGCGGTAACAGGGATAAAAGACACAGACTTGCTTCTCCTTTTGAAAGTTGGTATGACCAATATACCAAATAATTGATAATACCACCATACCAAAAAGTTAAAAACAAAAAACCTCCATTTGAAGGAAAAAGCATGCGTCTCTCAAAATGTCATAATTTCCAGGATTTTAGAAAACTGGCACAACAAAAATTACCCTCGCCCATTTTTCACTATATTGATGGCGCTGCTGAAGATGAAACAACCTACAAACGTAACACCGCAGCTTTTGAAGAATGCGATCTTGTCCCAAATGTTCTAGCTGGTATCCAAAAAGTTGATATGAGCACAACCATTTTTGGCCGCAAACTCGACATGCCATTATTCTGTGCCCCAACAGCCCTACAGAGATTATTTCATCACGATGGTGAAAGAGCAGTTGCGAAAGCTGCTAAAAAAAACAACACCATGTTTGGCGTCTCCTCGTTAGGCACCGTCAGCATTGAAGAAATAGCAGAACTAATCGACAGCCCTAAAATATTCCAACTCTATTTCCATAAAGATAGAGGACTAAATAATGCAATGATTGAACGCGCAAAAAATGCCAACTTTGACGTATTAGCACTTACAGTAGATTCAATTACGGGTGGCAATAGAGAAAGAGATGTAGTGACAGGCTTTACCTCTCCACCAAAACTCACATTAAAAAGCCTTATCAGCTTTGCCACTCACCCCAGCTGGGCCATCAATCATTTCACCCATGAAAAATTTAGACTACCTCAATTAGAAGATCACGTTGATCAAGGGACTGACATCGCAATTTCAGTAAGCAACTATTTCAAAACCATGCTCGATCAATCAATGTCTTGGCAAGACGCTGAAGACATTTGCAAAAAGTGGGATGGTGAATTCTGTCTAAAAGGCATCATGAGTGTAGAAGACGCAAAAAAAGCCGTAGAAATTGGAGCAACCGGTATCGTCGTCTCTAACCATGGGGGCCGTCAGCTGGATGGATCACGTTCATCCTTTGATCAGCTAGCTGAAATTGTTGATGCTGTTGGAGACAAAATCGATGTCATTTTTGATAGCGGCATTCAAAGAGGAACACACGTCCTAAAGGCACTATCCCTTGGAGCTAAAGCCTGCGCTGGTGGCAGATTATATCTCTATGCCCTCGCAGCCGCTGGCCAACCTGGTGTCGAACGCGCCTTAAAATTATTTAAAGAAGAAATAGAGCGCGATATGATGCTAATGGGCTGCCAAACCATAAGCGATCTGTCTCGAAAGAATATAAGATTCAGAAATTGATAAACCTAAAATATCTCAAATAACACTAATAAGAACCAACCAAATATATTGAAAATAAGGCGGTCTACAACACTCAAAAACGCCTTATTTTCAAGCCAGTCTATCAACCATTAAACCCATAAACAAAAACCAAAACTTATCCGTGACGCATCAAAAGGCACCTAAATTAAGCAACATTCTATTTGTTGCGAAACAAACCTAATTAACTTAAGGTTGGCGCCAATATCACAGATATTTAAGGTCAATAAAACTATCAAAGGGGTGTCAAATGGTTCGGTTTATTCTTAGCGTTGGTGTAACACTAACTCTCTTACTAAGTCTTTTAATCTCAACCACATCTATCGCTTCAGCCAGAACATGCGGCAATACATCAAAAGGCTTCAATAGTTGGTTGAGTAGCTTTAAAAAAGAAATGAAAGCAAAAGGCTTTTCAAATCAAGCCGTCAATTCCTCTTTAAATGGCGTAAAATATAGCCACAA
>CAXIDO010000029.1:0-10629 GCA_964022745.1 uncultured Methyloligella sp.
GATGAACCAGTTGCATGAAGCTGATGTTAAAGAAATCCCAGTGGTTATCAAAGGTGACGTACAAGGCTCTGTTGAGGCCATTGTGGCAGCTCTTGATAAATTGGGAACTGACGAAGTGGTTGCACGCGTGATCCATAGTGGTGTTGGCGGTATTACAGAATCTGATATCTCACTTGCGAATGCAAGTGATGCGATTATCTTCGGCTTTAATGTTAGAGCTAATATACAAGCCAGGGCTACAGCTCAGCAACATGGATTAGAAATCAGATATTACTCAGTGATTTACGATTTAGTTGATGAAGTCAAAGACGCCATGTCTGGACTGTTAGATCCAACGATCAAAGAACACTTCATTGGTAATGCTGAAATTCTTGATGTTTTCCATATCTCTAAAGTCGGTAAAGTGGCTGGTTGTCGTGTCACAGAAGGTAAGATGGAACGCGGAGCTGGCGTACGCCTTATCCGTGAAAATGTTGTCATTCATGAAGGCAAGCTCAGCACGCTGAAACGCTTTAAAGATGAAGTCAATGAAGTGCCAACAGGCCAGGAATGTGGTACAGCCTTTGAAAATTATCAGGATCTGAAAAAGGGCGATATCATCGAAGCATTCCGCATTGAGAAAATCGAACGGACGCTTTAAGGCAGCGACGAATGGGATCATCAAAACCTTCGGGTAACAATGACAGACGGGCCAAAAAGGGTCCAAGTCAGCGCCAATTGCGCGTGGCTGAAAACTTACGTCATGAATTATCTCAAATCTTCACGCGGATTGATATCCGCGATGAAGATTTGTTAGATGTCATCATCACAGTTTCAGAAATCCGCACCAGTCCTGACATGCGCCAGGCAACGGTTTATGTCATGCCTCTTGGTGGCAAGAATAAAGATATCGTTGTTGAGGCACTTAGTCGGCATCGTAAATTCTTACGCGGCGAATTATCAAGAAAAGTGACGCTTAAATATATGCCAGAGCTGCACTTCCGCTTGGATGAAACATTTGATGAATCAGGCCGTATCTCTGATGTTTTAAATTCCAAAAAAGTCGCACAAGATCTTGGCGATAAACCTGCTGACCAAACGGAAGCTGACACGTCAATCGATGAATAACGCGGTTTCTAGTGGGCAACCTGAAGCGCAACTAAAAAAGCGCGGTTGCTTGTGGGCAACTGAAGTACAGAAATAACAATCTGTAGATCATATATTTTAAATAGCAATTCCGATGGAGGAGCTCAGCCTTTTTTCAGGCTGAGGGACATGGCGCCAAGGGCGCCCGGTGCAAGCACCGCCCCTCGGAGGCCCAAGCGCGTTTAAGCGCTTGGAATAGCCGTGAGAGAAAAGAATGGCACGTAAGCGTGGAGACCGCATAAATGGTTGGCTGGTCTTAGATAAACCCCTTGAACTAACATCTACGAGAGCCGTTGGAATTGTCAGACGCATTTTTAATGCGCAAAAGGCAGGCCATGCTGGCACACTAGACCCACTAGCTACAGGCATTTTGCCCATCGCTTTAGGTGAAGCTACAAAAACGGTTTCTAATGTGATGGAAGGGGGCAAGATATATGAGTTCACCGTGAAGTGGGGGGCAGAGACCACCACAGATGACCTTGAAGGTGATGTTACGTCAACCAGCCTTAAGCGCCCAACAGAAGATGAGGTTGCAGAACTGTTACCGATATTCATTGGAAACATCCTGCAAACACCACCTGCTTTCTCAGCCATTAAAATTAATGGACAACGAGCCTATGATTTGGCCCGCAGCGGTGAAAAGGTCGAGATAAAGGCCCGAGAAGTCAATATTTACGATCTTACCATCAAGAATTTCATTGAAGACGAAGAAATGACATTCATCGCAGAATGCGGAAAAGGCACCTATATTCGGTCATTAGCTCGTGATATTGGCAGAGAATTAGGCTGTTTAGCTCATGTATCAAGGTTAAGGCGACTAAAGAGTGGCCCATTTACCGAAAATATGTCGATTTCACTGGAAAAATTAGAAGAGTTAAGTCATAGTGCAGCCGCTCGTGACGTATTGTTAGATCAATTATGTCCCATTGAGACCGCGCTGGACGACATCCCGGCGTTGGCCATAAATGAGGATGACGCGGCAAGAGTAAGATTAGGGCAAGCCGTTCTGTTAAAGGGACGTGATGCTCCAATCATCAAGGGGCCAGCATATGCAATGTCCGGATCAAATATCGTAGCACTAGGCGTAGTCTCACAAGGTGAGTTTAAACCGGCACGCGTTATTGTTCTCGGTGAATAGCCCCATTTATTTTAAAATTATTTTAAGGAGAACACGATGTCGATTAGTCCTGCTCGTAAGCAAGAATTGATCAAAGAATACGCAGTAAAACCTGATGATACAGGATCACCAGAAGTGCAAGTTGCAATTCTGACAGAGCGTATCACAAACCTAACGGATCACTTCCAAGATCACAAAAAAGACAACCACTCACGCAGAGGCCTACTGAAAATGGTAAGCCAACGTCGTCGTTTGCTTGACTATGTGAAAGGCAAAAGTGATGAACGGTATCAGGATTTAATTAAGCGCCTCGGTATTCGCCGCTAATTAGCCTTGCTTTTAGTGGATATGATTTTAGAGTGTGGGCATGCTTAAAACTAAGCTTGCCCCTTTCTTTTTATAAGCGCCTTTATCTTGAATTTTCTGACATTTTGCAATGCGAGAAAATATCAATCGACGGTTGCCTAGTGGGCAACTGAAGGAGCATTAAGATAAGACAGAAAACTTTGAAAAGAGCAGATGCACTTTTCATAAAAAACGGATGCTAACGATGGTTGCCTTGGGTCGGTTTCTAGTAGGAAACCTAAAGACCTATCAAAAAAAGCAACTGAAGGAGCTCTAAAAGCGGATGTCTGATGGGCATCTGAAGCACAAAAAAGTCCTCAGAGTGAGGCAGCACTAAATGGATGGGCCATTTAGTAACTGAACAAGGCATTAAGGTTCCAATGAGGGAACTAATATGGCTGTTCAGAAACGTATGAAGAGAAAATATATGTTCGATATACATAAAGAAGAAATAGAATGGGGTGGTCGTACCCTAAAACTAGAAACTGGCAGAATAGCTCGCCAAGCGCACGGTTCCGTCCTGGCTCAATATGGAGAGACTTCAGTCCTCGCAACTGTTGTTGCAGCTAAATCAGCCAAGCCTGGTATTGATTTCTTCCCACTGACCGTAAACTATCAAGAAAAAGCTTATGCAGCCGGTAAAATTCCTGGCGGTTATTTCAAGCGTGAAGCACGCCCAAGTGAAAAAGAAACACTTGTATCAAGATTAATTGACCGTCCAATCCGTCCGTTATTCGTTGATGGATTTAAAAATGAAACACAAGTAATCATCACCGTATTATCTCACGATATGGAAAATGATCCAGACGTCCTTGCAATGGTTGCAGCGTCTGCTGCGTTGACCATCTCCGGTGTGCCATTTATGGGGCCAATTGGTGGCTCACGCGTTGGTTATATTGATGGCGAATATGTCCTCAACCCAACAATTGATCAAATGGAAGAAACAACTCTAGATCTTGTTGTCGCTGGTACATCAGACGCGGTTCTAATGGTTGAATCAGAAGCTCAAGAACTACCTGAAGATGTTATGCTTGCAGCCGTAAACTTTGGTCATGATGCATGCGCACCAGTGATTGATGCGATCATCAACCTGGCAGAAAAAGCAGCAAAAGATCCTTGGGATTTGGTTGAGATTGATAAGTCAAAATACCAAACTGATGTTGAACGCATTGCTAAAGATGGTTTGATTGCAGCTTATAAATTGGCTGATAAAGGCCAGCGCCAAACAGCAATTGCAGAAATTAAATCTCAAGTGATGACAGAATTGATGCCTTCAGAAGATGATGGCTCTGAAGCTGTTCTTCTAGGCGGTATTTTCAAATCTCTTGAAGGATCAATTGTTCGTGGTTCTATCTTAGAAACAGGCATCCGTATTGACGGCCGTGATACAAAAACAGTGCGTCCAATTTTAAGTGAAGTTGGCGTGCTACCAAGAACACACGGTTCTGCTTTGTTCACACGCGGTGAAACACAAGCCATTGTCGTGGCAACACTCGGCACAGGCGAAGACGAGCAATTTGTTGATCGCCTGGAAGGCACTTATAAAGAGCGCTTCTTGTTGCACTATAACTTCCCTCCATATTCAGTTGGTGAAGTTGGTCGCTCAGGTTTTACTAGTCGCCGTGAAATTGGCCACGGTAAATTAGCTTGGCGTGCGATCCACCCAATGTTGCCTTCAAAAGAAGAGTTCCCATACACACTACGTGTTGTATCAGAAATCACTGAATCAAACGGTTCATCTTCAATGGCAACTGTTTGTGGTACATCTCTGTCTTTAATGGACGCTGGTGTTCCATTGAAAAAGCCAGTTGCAGGTATCGCAATGGGCTTGATTAAAGAAGGTGATGACTTTGCAGTTCTCTCTGACATTCTTGGTGATGAAGATCACTTAGGTGACATGGACTTTAAAGTGGCTGGTACAAAAGACGGTATCACAAGCTTGCAGATGGACATCAAGATCACAGGCATCACTAGAGAAATTATGGAAGTCGCATTGAACCAAGCGCAAGGCGGACGCCTTCACATTCTTGGTGAAATGAACAAAGCTCTTGATAGCTCACGTGAAGAAGTAGGCGAGCACGCACCACGCATTGAAACAATTACTATCCCAACGGATAAAATCCGCGAAGTAATCGGTCAAGGTGGCAGCGTTATTCGCTCAATCGTTGAAGAATCAGGTGCAAAAGTTGACATCAATGATGAAGGTATCATCAAGGTGGCAGCAGCGAATTCTGATAGCATCAACAAAGCTCTAACAATGATCAAGAGCATCACTGATGAGCCAGAAGAAGGCGCAATCTATAAAGGTAAAGTCGTCAAGATTGTTGATTTCGGTGCTTTTGTGAACTTCTTTGGCGCGAAAGATGGCCTTGTCCATATCTCACAACTGACAAATGAGTTCCGCCCGAAAACAGTGGGTGATGTTGTGAAAGAAGGCCAAGAGATTTTTGTGAAGCTTGTTGGCTTTGATGATCGCGGCAAAGTTCGCCTTTCAATGAAAGTTGTCGACCAGGAAACTGGCGAAGAAATCGTTGAAGATAAAGACGACTAAATCATTCTTTGATTGAAAGTAATTTTATAGAAACGGGCTCTATTTTAGAGCCCGTTTTTTTATGTCTGATTAGTGAAATATATTGAAGCCCAAATGCTGGCAACGTCGCGGGAACTCTTATCCGGAATTAAATAAAGTTCAGTGAGTTTAGTAAGATTAAAGAGATAAAAACACAGGTCTTTCCGGCCATGCAAAAACTAACTTCTCTTCAACGTCTGTAACATCACCCGTTGTTAAAAGCGTCAACCCAGCATCATTACAATCCGAACCTAGATAATGCGAATGTCTTTTTAAATAATGCTCAAGCGCTTGAGCGACAATGCGTGGTTGTGATAGCACACGGCAGGAGGTCGGTAGATGTTTCACAAATAAAGGCTCAACAAGCGGGTAGTGCGTGCAACCAAGCACAGCAAAGTGCGGCACCTTCCCAGCTGATTTTTCCATCATTAAAGAAACATAATTGGCGACAATATCATCTAAAATGTCTGTGGGCTCACCAGCTTCAATTGCACCAGCAAGCGTTTTACAAGCCTGGTTCACCACATGTATTTGCGGGCAGCGTTTGCGGATCTCTTCGTCAAACACAGCGCTCTCAATCGTCCGCTGCGTTGCAAAAACAGCGATCACATCTTCCTTATACATTTGAGGGTATTGCGGCTCAGTTACGCCCCAAGGCGTTTGTGTCGCCACTTCAACGGTAGGTGCGATGATGCCAAGAACATTGCGTCCCTGCCATTCAGTGTTTGGCAACCAATCTTGTTGCAAAGTCCGGCACGCAATTGAAGTGGCTGTGTTGCAACCAAGCACAACCAGCTTGCAACCCTGATTAAACAAAGTTTCGACACCAGCTTTCGTAAGGTCAACGACCTCTTCAGAGCTGCGGTTGCCATAAGGAGCTTTGGCATGATCGCCAAGATAGATAAAGGAAGTTGAGGGAAATTGATCCTTCAAAGCTTTAAGAACTGTCAGCCCACCGTGACCGGAATCAAAAACACCAATCATTTATCAAACTCCGGTTAGGTTAAGTAAGGCTCTTAGCTCATGAATGAATGCAAAAAAGGTCTTTAAAAAAGACCAATCTAAAAACGCCTTTCCCGAAGAAGGAGCTCAGCCCACTTCGGGCTGAGGGACATGGCGAAACGCCAGTGTAGCCCGGTGCAAACGCGGTTGCTGGTAGGCAACCTGAAGCGCCACTAAAAACCAATAGCCCGTGAGAGTTATTAGTAGCCTGTTGATTTAAGCGATTCAAGGTCAGGCATGAACACTGTGTTATAGCCACAATCAACATAATGAACTTCACCAGTAACGCCGCCTGAAAGGTCAGAGAGTAGGTAAAGGCCAGCACCGCCAACATCATCCAACTTAGGAGTGCGTTTAAGCGGTGAATGTTGCTGTTGGAAATTAAACATTGAGCGCGCATCTGAAATACCTGCGCCAGCTAATGTTCTCATCGGGCCAGCAGACATAGCGTTCACACGAATATTGTCTGGTCCAAGGTCCGTAGCCAAATATTTTACACTGGTCTCAAGCGCAGCTTTGGCAACACCCATCACATTATAGCAAGGCACAACCTTTTGGGCGCCAGCATAAGAAAGAGTAAGCAAGCTACCACCATTTTTCATCAGAGGAGCAGCGCGCTTGGCAATCTCAGTAAATGAGAAACAAGAAATCACCATTGTGTTAATGAAGTTCTCGCGGCTGGTATCGCAATAACGATCTTTAAGTTCATTGCGATCTGAAAAGGCAAGAGCATGAACAACAAAGTCAAGCTCACCCCATTTATCACCAATCACGTTAAATACATTATCAACAGTCGCGATATCGTTTACATCGCAACTCTCAATGATTTCAGAACCAACAGATTCTGCTAATGGGATAGCACGGCGTCCAAACGCATCACCTTGGTAGGTAAAGGCAAGTTCAGCACCTTGTCCGGCCAGAACACGGGCAATGCCCCATGCGATTGATCGATCATTGGCAACGCCCATAATCAAACCTTTTTTACCAGCCATCATAGGGCCAGGTGTTGCAATATCTGTTGAATTTACAGGATCAGTCATCTGCTTACAGCCTAAATTATTTAATATTTTCAATTGATTAATAGATAAAACTTAGCGGGTAATATTAGCCGTCAAATTTTTTCATCACTAATGTTGCATTTGTTCCACCAAACCCAAAGCTATTTGACATGATAGCGTTAAGAGGCACATCTTGGCGTTTTTGAACAATTGGAACATTCGCAAAGGCTTCATCAAGCTCATCAATATGAGCAGATTCGCAAATAAAGTTATTTTGCAGCATGAGAAGAGAATAAATAGCTTCTTGCACACCAGCAGCACCAAGAGAGTGGCCGGTTAATGATTTGGTACTTGAGATTGGCGGCATATCTTCACCGAATACCTCTTGAATGGCTTCGATCTCTTTAAGGTCGCCAATAGGTGTTGAGGTTCCGTGAGGGTTGATATAATCGATCTTATCGTTCACACCCTCAAGCGCGATCTTCATGCAACGTACAGCGCCCTCGCCCGATGGTGCCACCATGTCATAGCCATCAGAGTTCGCACCGTAACCAATCACCTCAGCGATAATATTCGCGCCGCGTGCTTGAGCATGTTCAAGCGCTTCAAGAACCAACACACCAGCACCACCAGCAATAACAAAGCCATCACGGTTCGCATCATAAGCGCGGCTAGCACGTTCAGGTGTGTCGTTAAAGTTGCCGGACATAGCATTCATCGCATCAAACAAAACAGATAAAGTCCAGTCAAGTTCTTCACCGCCGCCAGCAAACATCACATCTTGCTTGCCCCATTGGATTTGCTCAACCGCATTACCAATACAATGGCTCGAAGTCGAACAAGCTGATGAAATAGAATAGTTGATACCCTTAATTTTAAAAGGTGTTGCCAAAGTCGCAGAATTTGTACTCGACATTGATTTTGGAACTTCAAACGGACCAACTTTTTTAGGGCCGCGTTCTAAGGTCGTATTGGCAGCTTTTACAATTGCTTTAGCAGATGGACCACCAGAGCCCATTATAAGACCAGTACGCTCATGACTAATCTCTTTTTCTTCTAAGCCAGCTTGAGCAATGGCTTCTTCCATTGCAACATAGTTCCATGCAGCACCCATGCCCATAAAACGTTTCGCTTTACGATCAACCAAAGATAAAGCGTCGAGTGTTGGCGCGCCTTCTACCTGGCTTCTAAACCCAAGCTCAGCATATTTTTCAGCCTTGCTAATACCAGATTTACAATTTTGGAGACTGTCTAAAACTTCGTCTCTATTGTTACCAATGCTGGAGACAATCCCCATACCTGTAATGACAACGCGTCTCATGTCTATTCCTTATCTATCGGCCCATCTTCACACAAGAGAAGCTGCCAAACTCATTTAATCTTGGGAAAGGTTCTACATAAATTTTAAAGAACCTGCCAATATTAATTTTATACACTTATTCATGAGCACTTTGCTCAAAAACTAACACTCTAAGCTTCGTCTCCGCCAAATAAGCCTACACGCAAATCTTTTGCGTGGAAAATAGGCTCTCCATCAGCTTTTACAACACCCTCTGCCACAGCAAGTTTAAGGCGGCGCAAAATAAGGCGCTGAATGTTAATTTCATAAGTCACTAATTTTGTTGTTGGCAAAACCATACCAGTGAATTTGACCTCACCAGTAGAGATCGCACGACCACGACCAGGTTCACCCAGCCAACCAAGGAAAAAGCCTGTTAATTGCCACAAAGCATCCAACCCAAGACAGCCAGGCATCACAGGATCACCTTCGAAATGACACGGGAAGAACCATAGATCTGGCTTAATATCAAACTCAGCCTGGATAAATCCCTTACCAAATTCACCGCCATTGTCATTGATTTCGGTAATGCGATCAAACATAAGCATGGGAGGCAAAGGAAGTTGAGCATTCCCTGGCCCAAATAGTTCGCCCCGTCCGCATGTTAAAAGTTCTTCATAGCTATAATTGGATTGGCGATCCGCCATTGATGCACCCCGTCATTTTTGTTATATAGATAGTAATTCAGTCGTTCTGTAACAATTTTACATTACATACACGGCAATTCAGACTATAATTATGCAGTTAACTGCTGCTTTTAAAACAGTTGCTCGTAACATAATTACAAAGCCTCCAAAAGAGGCAGATTTAATAACACGTGATGTTTTTAACGTTTTTGTAACATATTACAAATGCAACATAAAACAAAGCAATATAACATTGCTAGTTTTTTTAAATATTTTTTGCCATGATTGTGCTTTACTCATGGAAGAAGGTCTTAAAATTTGACTTGTTAGACTTAAAAAACTGAAATGCACACTGATTAATATGAACACTTAATGTATATGGGCCATGGATAACATGACAAATACACCAGAATTTGAAAAGCCTCACGGCAATATCATTGATATGTCTGAGAAATTACGCACGGCAGGCATGAGACCAACTCGCCAACGCGTTGCATTGGGTGACTTGTTATTCAAAAATGGTGATCGTCATGTATGTGCCGAAATTTTGCATGAAGAGGCCGTTGAGCATAAAATTCCAGTGTCGTTAGCAACAGTCTACAATACTCTAAACCAGTTTCGTGATGCCGGTCTGTTACGAGAAGTGGCATTAGTAGGCACGCGGGTTTATTTTGATACAAACATGTCAGATCACCAACATTTCTACCTGGAAGAAAAGGCTGAGCTGTTGGACATACCAAACTCAGATCTTTCTGTCTCAGGCTTACCGGAAGCCCCTGAAGGAATGGAAATCGCTGGTGTAGATATTGTTGTTCGCCTCAGACCAAAAAAATAGCTCTAGAGCGTTACGCATTAATCCAGAAAATTATTAATTAGCTACTTTTAACTTTCACACGTTTCAAGCCTTCTTTCGCAGGCTTGTAGTTCGGGTTGATAGATAAAGCGCGTTGATAGGCTCGCGATGCCTCGTCAGGAGCATTTTGTTTTTCAGCAGCTAAGCCACGATATGTCCAGGCTTGGTAAAATCCCTTCTTGCGCCGAGCTGCCACGTAAAAATCATCATAGGCTTCTTTGTAATTTCCAGTGGCAATACGACTTAGACCTCGCCCATAATAAGGAGCAAAAGAGTTAGGTTGCAGATCAATTGCACTGTTAAAATCAGCCAATGCCAAAGCATTATCTCCACGCGCTAAATAAATCTCACCTCGATTGAAATAGGCACCAGCATGGTCAGGAGCAAACTCAAGGGTTTTGTTGAAATCAGCCAAGGCCAAGGCTTGCTTGTTCTTAATGCGGTAAAGCATACCACGGCCAAAATAAGCAACCGGATATTCGGTTGAAAGTGTCAAAGCCTGGTCAAAATCACTCATAGCTTTATCAAATTGCTTTAATCGAACATGAATAAGGGCTCTGTTAGCAAAGGCCTGAAAGTAACTGGGGTCAATTTCAATGGCTTTGGAAAAATCAGCTATAGCTTTGGACTAATTACGTGCGTCGCCATGGGCCGT
>CAXIDO010000030.1:0-10461 GCA_964022745.1 uncultured Methyloligella sp.
TTCTTTTCTTCTTTCTCACTTTTTCTGTCTTTGTTCTTTCTATTTTTATCTTTGGAAATATTTCTGGTTGGCTGGGCCACCAAACCCTGATTACCTCTCAAACATCTGCTCAAAAACGACCAATGGTCAGGCAAGCCCTTGATGCTCATACGACTTATGCTGTTGAGGTTCTTCACCCCGTGGAAGTCAGCGGGAAAGATGAGGGACATCTTGTTGCATGGCTTTCGAAACGTTTACAAATTCCGGTTAAAGCTCCAAAACTCAAACAAAGTGGCTATCATTTGGTTGGGGGCAGGTTGTTACCCAGGAATGATGGCGTTGCCGCGCAACTTATGTATGAAGATCAAACGGGCAAACGGATCACACTTTATCTCATTCGAAATAAAAAAGCAGAGACTTCAGCTTTTCGATTTGCATCAGAGAAAAATATGAATGCGTTTTATTGGCTGGACCATGATGTGAGTTATGTCCTAGTGGGCAACATTACGAAAGAAGCCCTCTCACCTTTGGCAAAAAACATTTACTCACAAATGGCCAGTTGAGTGAGAGGTGAAGCATAGCTTAATTTTTAATAGACATCCGCCATGTATTTCCTGTCACGATCCAGCCGGAGAAATAATTAGCAACCTTGCCAGAGACGGCTGTGAATTTAATCGGCTTATTTTTCTTTTTCCAAACCGCATCAAGAATGCCCGGTTGTTCTAGGGCTTTGTTATTTAGAGTCAACGTGAAATCATACTCTCCTTCGCCTGGCATAAAGGTTTTCTTACTTCTCTGTTCGGGATAGAACAAAATGGTGCCACCAAAGGCGCTATAGCCTGAAACCGGGATTGGTGAATAGGGCTCTTTTGGTCTTTGGGCGATTTTGGTTTGCCCTGTTGATCTGGGAGGAAGGAAGTAATCTGCTTTAGCAAAATAACTTGCTTTAAATGTGATTGTCTCGCCTGTGGTTTTATTTGTGCCGACCAATTTTAAAGCAGAGACTACACCGTCTCTTGCCCCACTATTGGTTATGGTGAGTGGAATGATAAACACTTCATGATTACCTTCAGCGTCTCTTGTGTAAGAAATGGTTTCTGGTACGAAGAGATTTAGATCTGCTTGCTTTAAAACGGTTTGATACAGACTAACGGCTGATAGAAATAAAGCGGCAAAAGAGAGGATTAAACTGGTCCATTCCGTACGGCCTCTTTTGGAGTTTGCTTTGGTTTGAAGTTCGGACTGATCTCTGGTGATTTCGCCAGCGTCAGACGTTATTTCATTTGCTATCATTTTTTTTGATTTGAACATTGTTCCCTCCCAATTCCCAGTGAGTAGTGCATAATCTCTCTCACGGCTATTCCATGAGCTAAAGCTCGTGGGCCTCCGAGGGGCGGAGCTAAGCTCCGGGCAGCTCTCGCTGCCATGTACGTGCTCCAAAGAAGAGCACTCCCTTCTTCCTACAATCAACTTAGTGCGTTATCTCTCTCACGGCTATTCCATCTGCTAAAGCTCATGGGCCTTCGAGGGGCGGAGCTAGGCTCCGGGCAGCTCTCGCTGCCATTTACGCGCTCTAAAGAAGAGCACTCCCTTCTTCGTATGGCTAGTTTTTATTTTCTCTCACGGCTATTTCAAGCGCTTTTGTGGCACTTCAGTTGCCCACCAGCAACCGTCACTTTATTGCGTTAGTTCTATGCTCTTTTTTCTTCAATTGCATCCCACAAGAGAGAGGCGATGTCGGCGCCGCCGAATTTTAGGACTTCACGCACGCCTGTTGGTGAGGTGACGTTAATTTCTGTAAGCACATTGCCTATAACATCTATGCCGACAAATATAAGTCCGCGGTTTTTTAATTCAGGGCCAATAGCTGCGCAGATTTCTTTGTCACGCTCTGAGAGGTCAATTTGTTCTGGCCTACCGCCGACATGCATGTTTGAGCGGGTTTCATTTGCTGCTGGTACGCGGTTGATGGCACCAACCGGTTCTCCGTCGATTAGGATAATACGTTTATCTCCTGCTCTCACAGCTGGTAAATATTCCTGAACAATGAAAGGTTCCGAGGATTGCTCTTTTAGCATTTCCATAAGAGATGAGAGATTTGTATCATCTTCTTTGATACGAAATACACCAGCTCCGCCATTACCGTAGAGAGGTTTTACAATAATATCTTTCTTTTCAGCCCTGAAGCTTTGCACTGCTTCTTCATCACGGGTGATAAGGGTGGACGCTGTTAACTCTGGGAAATCGAGAACAAAAAATTTCTCAGGTGCGTTTCTGACTTCTCTTGGATTGTTAACCACCAATGTTTCTGGGTGGATTTGCTCCAGAATATGAGTGGTTGTGATGTACCCCATATCGAAGGGAGGGTCTTGGCGCAAATGCACAACGTCATAGGTTGAAAGGTCCACTGTTTTGGCTTCACCTAATTTATAATGATCTCCCTCAACATCCTTGACCTCGACATTAAAACCGGATGCTGTCACAACACCGTCTCTCAGGCTGAGCGCATCGGGCATATAGTAAAACAGTTCGTGGCCTCTTTTTTGTGCCTCAAGCATCATGGCGAAGGTGGTGTCACCTTCTATGTGTAGACCTGAGATTTCGTCCATTTGAAAGGCTATTTTTAGAGGCTTGTTAAGAGACATGTGAGCTCGCTCTGCTTTAATTTTTAAGTGATTATTTTACGATATAATCGTTTTATTCAATTTGTGAAGTGTATGGAACCAAGGTTTTCTATAACTCTTCAAATGCATTTTTCATATGAGCTGGAAATGTCCAGGGGGCACATAAGATCACATCGAATGAGAGACTGTCATAACGCAAGTCACTCTGCTTTGACAACCAGATTAATGCGGCTTTATTTATTCGTTTTTTCTGATGATCCGATAAGGAAAAGGCTGCTTCTTCCAATGTTTTTCTATATTTAACTTCAACAAAAGAAATGTGAGTTCCGCGCTTTGCTATGAGATCTATTTCTCCTACCCTTGTTTTGTAGCGTTGTTCCAGGAGGCTATACCCCTTTAAACGGAGTATAATCTTCGACAAGAATTCAGCAAAAAGGCCTGCTTCATAAGTTTGTTTTCTCTTCTTAGCTGAGGGTGTTTTTTTCTCAGTCATAAAACTCCCCTCCTTCTCACAAATATCGCTTACAATTATAAACGCTCGCTCAATCCAGCTCTTTTTTAAGCTTTAAGGCAAGATCATAAACTCTTTTTTTCGGTAAGTTCATGCCTGTCATCACTTCAGAGACACTATCTCTCACACTTGCCCCTTCAGATAAATGATTTTTTAGAGCTTCATTGATGTCTTCATCTGTGATTTCAGCTTCGAGGGGAGGACCGATGATGAAAACAATCTCGCCTTTAAGATCCCTTTCCTCGAGTTGAGATTTTAACTCACTTAATTTGCCTTCGATGACCTCTTCATGGACTTTGGTTAGCTCACGTAAAACACTTGCATCTCTATCCCCTAAGGTTGCGAGTGCATCTTTTACAACGGCCTCAATTCTCTTGGCGGTTTCGAAAAATACCAAACTCCCTTGAATGGTTTTCAGTGTTTCCAAACGTTTGCTTCTGGCGACTTGTTTGGCAGGGAGAAAGCCTTCAAATAGAAAGGTATCGGTTGGCATACCAGATAGGCAAAGCCCTGCCATAACAGAGCTAGCGCCTGGAGCAACCTCTACTCTAAGGCCAGCATCCCGCACTACTTTTGCTAATTTATATCCCGGGTCTGAGATTAATGGAGTGCCGGCATCGGATATCAAAGCCACAGCGCGCCCTTCTTTGATCATCTTTATGATCTTGGGCCGCATTTGATCACCATTATGATCATGATAGCTGATCATTTCAGATGAAATTCCATAATTTTGAAGGAGTTTTCTTGAGTGACGCGTATCTTCTGCTGCTACAAAATCAGCTTTGGCAAGAATGGCTAATGCTCTCAGACTAATATCGGCTAAATGACCTATGGGTGTTGCGACCAGGTAAAGTGCCGGAAGCAAAGGCTGGTTTAAAAGATCTTCCATTACATCAGAAACGCGCGCCACTGGTCTGGCTTTTTGTGCATTCACTTTTTGAGCCTCTGTTAGCGCGATTTCTTTTTTATCGTCTTCTTGGTTCATATTCTAATGGAATGCCCTGATTTACTTATATTTTTGTTTGCGATATCTATTTTAGAAACAATCGTTTTTGACAAAAACACATATATATTCAGTATTTTATGTGATTTTTTCAACATTTCACTTCAAGTTCTTTTTCAGAATATCGAATAAGAAGTGGATAAATTAACTTTCATCATCAAAATTCCATAGATTTTTTGACGAATCTGTCTTGTGGGCTCATTATTGTGATGTAATGAAACATGACAGAAATAGTGTTACTACCATTAAAGGGTCATAGTCTATATTTATTCCTGTCATGTGAGAGCTTTTAGAGACCTAATATCATACATTTTTTTATTTTGGATGAAATTGCTCTTTGACATATATTCTAGAACTTTATCTTGTTTTATATCTGAGGTGATACGGTGAAATTTTCTTTTCTAAATTTAAATTTATTTTCTGTTTTTAGAAAAAAAATCTCCTTTTCTGCATTCACTTCTTTTTTTGCTTTGTGCGCTGTTGTTTTTACACTCAACGCCTGTTCTACAGGTGGCGGAAGCCTGACTGACACAGCCCTAAATACGCCAGCCGCACAACCTGGCGATGAGAAAGTTAGAATTGCGCTATTACTTCCCCTCACTGCTGAGGGACGCTCAGCGCAAATTGCCAAACAAATTAAACAGGCTGGTGAACTTGCGCTTTTTGAAGCCGATAACCCTAATATTGAGTTGATAACGAAAGATACAAAAGGCACACCAGGGGGCGCTCGCCAAGCTGCGTCAGCTGCTATTTCTGAAGGTGCTGAGATTGTTCTTGGGCCTTTATTTGCCGCCTCCGTTCGGGCAGCCACACCGATTGTTCAACAATCCAATGTTCCAATGATTGCGTTTTCATCTGATGAATCCGTTGCGGGCAACGGGGTTTATCTTCTTAGTTTTCTAGCCGGCCATGATGTGAGTAGCATTGTTTCTTATGCTGTGAGCCAAGGAAAGCGCCGCTTTTCAGCTTATTTACCTCAAGATCAATATGGCAAAGTTGCCGAGATTGCATTTAGAAATGCTGTCGCTTCACATGGTGGTGAAGTGGTAGCGCTTGCCACTTACCCAAAAGATCCTACGGGCTTGGTTAAGGCTGCGAAACCTTTTGCTGAACAATTAAAAAGCAGACAGGCTGACGCGTTGTTCATGCCAGCAGGCCAGCAATATTTGCCTCAGCTTGCAACACTTATTCCCTATTATGAGATTGATGCAAAAGCAGTACAAATTTTAGGATCATCTCGTTGGGACTTTGCCTCTGTGGGCACTCAAAAACCACTTATTGGTGGTTGGTTCCCGGCTGCAGAGCCCAGAGGTTGGAACCAGTTTAAGCAACGCTATACCCAGACATATGGCATTATACCAACACGCATTACCACCCTTTCTTATGATGCGGTGAGTTTAGCGGTGTCTCTTGCTAACCAGCCAAAGGGGCAGCGTTTTTCTGTTGCAAACCTCACTCAACAAGGTGGTTTTGCTGGTGTTGATGGCCTCTTTCGTTTGAACCAAAATGGTTTATCGGAACGCCGGTTTGCTATTTTGCAGGTTCAAAAATTTAGCAATAAGATCATTCAACCTTCACCTAAAACATTTGGGCGCGAAGCATTTTAGCGAAGTCTTTTTTAGTGCTCCTTCAGGTTGGCATTTCTTTGTTTCAGATGCCCACAAAGCATTCGCACTTTTGAAAGCAGCTGTCTTTCGTGGGGCGCGGCTAAGTGTCGGGCAGCTCTGCTGAAATGTACGTGCTAAAGTAGAGCACTCCCTTCTTCATATAGTGAAGCATTTGTTGTTTCTCTAAGTGTTTTTTATTACGCTTCAGATACTTCAATCAATCCTTCGACTAGCTGTCCTGCCATGTAATTTAGGAGCTGTGTGCCCTTGGCAGTTGGCACGAGTTGAAGCGCGTTGTCACCTCTTTGGTTTGGCTTTAAAAGTTCATCTTTTTGTAATTTTTCAATTATGGCTATTTCAATTTGATGTCCGGTTCGTTCAACAAGATCGATTAGTGAGATGCCTGTTTTTAATCTCATCCCCATCAGAACAATCTCGATGGCCTGCGTTTCTTTTGAAACTTCTTCTTGCTCTATAGCACCGTGTCCTTTTAACTCCACGGCCTCTAGCCATTTACTTGGAATTTTTGCCGTGCTTGTTGCGAACCTTTTATCTCCGATGACCACTCTACCGTGTGCACCGGCGCCAAGACCTAAGAATTCTCCATATTGCCAATAAAGAAGATTATGACGAGCTTCTTCCCCTTTTACAGCATGGTTTGACACTTCATATTGGTGAAGTCCCTTACTCTCACAAAGCTCCTGAGTTAGCTCATAGAAATCTACTGCAAGCTCTTCACTTGGCATGATGAGTTTGCCAGCATCATATAATTTTTTATACGGTGTATTTGGCTCGATAGTCAGCTGATACAAAGAGAGATGAGTTGTCCCATGGGAGATTGCTACTTCTAGCTCTGCCTCCCAATCAGCTAGTGTTTGTTTTGGGCGGCCGTAAATAAGATCGAATGAGAAACGATCAAAATGATTTTGAGCGATTTCAATTGCTTGTTTTGCTTGCTTTACATCATGCAATCGACCAAGTGTTTTCAGATCCTGGTCATTGAATGACTGCACACCAATTGAGAGGCGATTAACGCCTACGTTTTTTAAATCTTTAAACTTTAACGCATCGACACTTTGGGGATTGGCTTCCAGACTGATTTCTATGTTTTCAGCAAAGCCAAAGGTAGCTTCGAGCTCTTTTAATATGCCTTCAACAATGGATGGGCTCATGAGGGATGGTGTGCCGCCACCGAAAAAAATCGAGGAGATTTTTTTTAAACGGCCCTTTTGACGAATTTGGTTCGCCCAATGAGATATTTCAGATTTATAGGCCTTTAAAAAACGGAGCTCGTCTATTGTCTGTTTTGCAACGTGTGAATTAAAATCACAATAAGGGCATTTGGCCGCGCAAAATGGCCAGTGAACATAGACACCAAACCCACGAATGGGGTTGTAGATGACAGAGCTTATTGTCTCTTGCTTCTCTTGTAATTGGGTCATGTTATAATGCCTTAAACAGGGAACGTTTGTTCCGGTTAGCCCGGTTAGCTAAGGCAAGCCTTTTTAAATAATGCAAAGGCATTTGCTCTATGAGACATTTGATGTTTGCGCGTTTGATCCATTTCCCCAAAAGTGAGAGTCTCATCTGTGGCCACAAACATAGGGTCATAGCCAAAGCCATGTTCACCTCTAAGGGGCCAGACAAGCGAGCCAAAAACTTTACCTTCAAAAACAAGAGGTTCTATTTTTTCTTCAGCTTGTGGAAATGCCAGAGCTAACGCACACGTAAAATTTGCAGTGCGCTGTTCTGTTTCAGTGAGGCCTTTGGCCTCCAACTCATCATGAACACGGTTCATTGCCAAATTAAAATCACCCTGCTCACCGCCCCAACGCGCGGAGAAAATACCCGGAGCGCCATCAAGCCCGTGAACTTCAAGGCCTGAATCATCTGCTAAAGCTGGTATACCAGCTGCAGTTGCAGCTGCTTCAGCTTTAATAATCGCGTTAGCCGCAAAACTATCACCATCTTCTATTGGCTCGGGCAACCCAAGTTCACCTGCAGAGACTGCGTTTAAACCATAAGGGTTTATCAGCTCATTGATCTCACGTACTTTGCCTTTGTTATGACTTGCTACGACGAGTTTTTGCCCTGATTGTAATTTCACTTTTTAGTGCTCCTTCAGGTTGCCCACTAGCAACCGTCGCATTAGTGCTCCTTCAGGTTGCCCACTCTTGATGGACCTTCAGATTGCCCACTCTTGATGGACCTTCAGATTGCCCACTAAGAACCGGTCCAGCATCCGTGCTTTCTTAACTGCACTTCAGATGCCCACTACGCATCCGTGCTAGCTCACAGTTAATTTTTGCAAATTGGCTAACTCGCCGATGCCTTTTTTGGCTAAGCGCATCAGTTCGGTGAACTGCTCTTCTGAAAATGGGTCAGCTTCTGCTGTGCCTTGAATTTCGACAATGCCTTGCTTGTCTGTCATGACAAAGTTTGCATCTGCTTCTGCGTCACTATCTTCCGGGTAATCAAGATCAAGAACTTCCTGGCCTTTATAAATGCCGCATGAAATAGCTGCCACTTGCCCCGTTAAAACATCACCTGTGACCATATCTCTTGCACGCATCCATTCGATGCAATCATAAAGGGCCACCCATGCTCCTGTAATTGAAGCTGTTCTTGTGCCACCATCAGCTTGGATTACATCACAATCAACTGAAATTTGACGCTCTCCCAATTCTTTCATGTCGACTACAGCTCTAAGGGATCTACCGATGAGGCGCTGGATTTCTTGTGTGCGGCCAGATTGTTTGCCGGCACTTGCTTCCCGGCGCATTCTGTCTGACGTTGAACGTGGCAGCATGCCGTATTCTGCTGTTACCCAGCCTTGGCCTTTGCCTTTTAACCAAGGGGGAATACGCTCTTCTAAAGACGCTGTGCATAAAACATGCGTATTTCCAAATTTAATCATGCAGGACCCTTCAGCGTGAAGGGAAACCGCGCGTTCTATTGATACACGGCGCATTTCATCGTTTTGACGTTTACTTGGACGCATTTTTACCTCTTTAGACCCAATAATGTGTGATTTAAGCACATAACCTATGGCAGGCTGCCATTTAGCACAAGACACTTTTGAGCTTTTTGTTATCATGGGCTTTAGGCCCTGCTTTTGTTAATGCAGCAGTCTTGTGTTGACGAAGCTTCGCCCTCTTATTAATTTACGTAAAACCTCATGAAAACTTGAAAGATATATGGCCAACCAACCTCCTCATAATCCTCTGGATCTAAACAATAGGTCGCTTGAGATATTTCGAACGATTGTTGAAAGTTTTCTTGAAACCGGTGAGCCTGTTGGCTCACGCAATATTAGTCGTCATTTGCCAATGACGCTCTCACCGGCCTCAGTTCGCAATGTTATGTCTGACTTAGAAGAAGCGGGGCTTATTGTACAACCCCATACATCAGCCGGGCGACTTCCTACTGAGGTTGGGCTTCGTATGTTTGTTGATGGGTTATTGCAAGTTGGTGATTTATCAAAAGAAGAACGCCATTCAATTGAACAACAGATATCTACCGATGTGCAGAATAAGCCTGTTGAAGATATGCTCACCGAAGCTGGCGAGCTTTTATCTGGGCTTTCTCAGTGTGCGGGAATTGTTCTTACTGAAAAACAAATCAGCAAGCTCAAACAAATTGAATTTGTTCGTCTTGAAGCAGGCAAAGCTCTTGTAGTTCTGGTTGGTGAAGAAAATAATATTGAAAACCGAATTATTGATATTCCGAAAGATTTACCACAATCAGCTTTGGTAGAAGCGTCTAACTATCTGAGCACTCGCTTACAAGGGCGAACAATTGATGAGGCTAAACTCTTTATCGAAGAGGAACTACGCACCCAATCAGCTGAACTGGATAGTTTAACAACCAAACTCATTCAATCTGGTGTGGCGCTCTGGTCTGGTGAAGACAATGGTAAGAAAAGCCTGATTGTCAGAGGCCGCTCTAAGCTCATTGAAGATATTAATGCTGCGGAAGAATTAGAGCGCGTTCGTAAATTATTTGATGATTTAGAGACGAAAAATGAGCTTGTTAAATTGTTAAGTGCTTCTGAAGAGGCGAATGGAGTTCGCATCTTTATTGGTTCTGAAAATAAGCTCTTCTCACTTTCAGGCTCTTCTATTGTGGCGGCTCCTTTTAAGGATAGTGAGCGTAACATCGTTGGTGTTATGGGGATTATTGGCCCAACACGCCTCAATTATGCCCGAATAATCCCGATGGTAGACTACACGGCGAAATTAATGAGCCGGTTGATAAGTTCGTAATGAACATTATTTTAATGAAGACTTGATGCTTGGATTATTTCATCTTTATTTTTACCCAGGAAATCAATTTTTAAGTGGTAAATGACTTGATTTTTTTAGCTAAACCGCCAATATCCATCTCGAAACTTGATTATTCAACGACAAGCCAAGAAAATTGTGACCTGACATCTGTCTGTGTATCACTATTTTGGCTTTAGAATTAGTGACTTAAACTGTTGAGGCAAAACGTAAAACTTATGAGCGAAACACCAGATCCTAAAGAAACAAAAAAACAAGAAGCCCCTATGGATGATGCTGTAGATGGTGCTGGTGACACTGAGACTTCAGCGCCTAAATCAAGTGATAAAGCGTCCTCTAACAACCAAAGCGAAGAAAAAATGGAAACTGAAACGTCTGATACAGACGCCCATTTAGAAGATATTGCTGCAGCTTCTGAACCTGATCCAGTTGAAGTTCTTGAAATTGGTACTGG
>CAXIDO010000031.1:0-10430 GCA_964022745.1 uncultured Methyloligella sp.
AGGGAACATGAACCTCGTTACGATCATTGCGGTATTCAACCTCAACACTGGCAAAAGGAACAGGTTTGCCAGCTTTCAAAACACGGCCTCTAAAAATATTATGGTTCCACAATCCATAAGGCCGCGAAAGCGGTTCAATCTCAACCGGTAAACCAACCAGTTTATCCCAGCCCTCACCACCGCCAAATCCATCAACAACAACCTTTGTGTGGTGCTGGATCATTTTTTGCTCACCAGGCTCCCAATAAAGTGCGGGGCCCACATAAAAAATATGATCGCCCGGTTCTTGCAATTTATAGGGAGCAAGCCACGTCGTTTTATTCGCTTGTAGAATGGGGGTTAAGCTCGCTTTTAAGCTACGTTTCTTGCCATTTATCATCACTCCAAAGCTCAGTGGTTTGGCCATTTCCATCAATGGGCCGTTGTCCATTGGGTGGGTAAAACGTAGAGAAAGTGAAAAATTACGAGTTTGGGGGGTGCCAACCGTTTCTTGAATAACAATATCACTTGTTAGAATAAACTCTTGAAAATGCGCCTTAACCAATTGAGAACTAATTAAAAAAATACAGATACCAAAAAATAATTTGGCCACAAAATCCGAAAAATATGAATAAATCTGCTTCATTATTAAGTCTCAAAACCAAAAAGTATTACAAAAATAATATTTATCATATATGATGTTTAGTAAAATTATCATACAATCTCTCCGTAAGGTAAGTCAATCGATTTAAACAAAGGGAAAAACCAATCAAGACTGGTTTGAAAGAAGGAACCAAACTAAGCTTCTCTAACAAAGAGAGATGAAAAGCGTTACGAAAGAGGCTTGGACAAAATGCAGCGCGTCACAATCACCATAGATACAGATCTGCTAAATCAGTTAGATCGTTTTATGAATGAGAAAAATTATGCAAATCGATCAGAGGCGATCAGGGATATAACCCGTGACCGTTTAGAAGCAGAGCGCATACAAACGAATACAACGAGCAAAAATTGCATAGCCACCTTGTCTTATCTTTATGATTTTGAAGAGCGCGAATTAGCGAAAAGATTAGCTAAAAAACATCATGCAACTTACAGCCTGCATCAAAGCACTATGCAAGTTCATATTGATGAAAAAAACTGTCACGAAACAGTGATTTTAAAAGGCAGTGTGCGTCAGGTTAAAGAGATAGCCAATTCAATTATAGCTGAGCGCGGCATCCGCCATGGAACACTACAGATAACCCCCGTTGAATTTCCTAAAAACACAATCACTGATTTGGAAGATGAAAGTTTAGAAGAAGATAAAGCCCATAGTCATGAGCACACTCATGAACATAAGCACGTTCATACCCACGAACACACCCATAGCCATGATCATTGGCACACGCATAAAGATGGCACATATCATTGCCATCCCCATGAACACACTCACAGTCACCCCCATGAACACATTCATGAACATGGCCACTCTCACACCCACAGTCATGCGCACAAAAATCATCATCACCATAATCATGATGGCGATCACATTCACGATTTTCGTGCTCACGATCATGATCACATCGGTGAAGATCACGGAGCTCATACTCATGACCATCCTGGCCATGAAGCTGAACTTCATGACGATCATAGTCATTAGAGATTTTTAGGAATAGAATATGACTCCCCCATCAGAGTTAAAGTACTTAGTTCTGATGGGGGAGAGCATTTTTATTTTGAGATGTGTTTTAAAAAGGTCAGAAGAAAGTCTTGTTCAGTTTTATCAGTGATTCCAACATGACGCATCCGAGTGCCAGGCATAACGGATTTGTTTTTCTTCATTCCACACAATTCCAGAATTTTTCAAAGCATCTGAGTAATTAAATCCAGGTACTGAGCCAGCCTTACGCCCAAGAATGTTTTTCAAAGGAGGTCCATAAGACGGGTGTTCCATATCATTAGAATGACAAACCCTACAACGATGCTGGTACATTGTTTCTCCAGCCTTAACAAGGGCCTCTTGCCCTGCCGGTGTCATCTCAGCAAAAGCAAAAGGTTGAAAGCTCAAAAGACTACAAGAGCTAAGAGTAATAATAGTAAGCAACTTGAATATATTTTTCATAATTTTACCTCTGGGGAAAGTGGTTAAGCCTCCAACTTGTAAATTAAGCCACTGTATTTAATGAATATTTGATTTGAAAATATGAGATCAAAATGAAAATGCAGAACGAAAAGGAAAGTAAGAGGACATGAAAAATCTTATGTCAAATTCCAGGGATAAAACTTTAACTTAGATCAAAGAATACGAAAGTCTGGACGAAAGTAGAAAAGAAAAAATAGATAGAAAAATTGGTGGGTGTTTGCCTAAAGAATTTGAGCTGATTTCAAATTTTCTGAAGTGAGAAAATCTACCAAATCATTCGTTTCATGATGGATATAATCTGGCAGATTATCCCAAGCGAGGCGTTCTTTTTGTGCGGGATGGTCTTCATAAGAAGAATGCACCAATACGGTGGCCATTCCAAGCTCGTGAGGCACTTTTAAGTTCGGGTGCAAGTCCTCAAACATGATCGAATTTTGCGGTGTTACATTGTGATGTCTTAAAAATTGATCATAGGCTGGTTTATTGGGTTTGGGGGTAAAATCAGCGGCCGCAATATCAAAAATTCCATCAAAGACATCAAGTATGCCAAGAGCCGCAGCCACATTTTCACCGTGCGCAGCAGAGCCATTTGTAAAAATGAATTTGCGTCCGGGCAAAGCATCCAATGCACTGTTTAGGTCTGGTAAGTCAGGTAAAACTGAATGGTCAATATCATGCACATAATCTAAATAAATATGCGGATCAAGCTGGTGTTCCCGCATTAATCCATTCAGCGTCGTGCCATAGCGGTAGTAATAATCTTTCTGAACTTTACGAGCAGCAATACGATCAACATCAAGAAGGTCTGCTATAAAACGTCCCATTCGTTCATCAATTTGGGCAAACAAATTACACTCAGCCGGATAGAGAGTGTTATCCAGATCAAAGATCCAATTTTGAATGGAATTTGCCTTTAAATTGTTCATTGAGAAATAAATCACTTTCCTTCAAGGAAGGGCCCCAGTTAGTCGAAAAAATACTCCGAATATTATTCACATCAGAGATACCAATTCGTTGGCTTAAAACAAGCTCTACCTGAGTAACCACATTCGATAGGTCATTGATAAGCTGCCAGCCGGCATCTGTAAAGGCAATCTGTTTTTGATTGTTATTCTCCGCATCACGAATAATTTTAATAAAACCAAGTGTTTCAAGATGATTGGCTTTGTCATTCGTTTGAGCAATATCCCATGATAAACGTTTGGCTAAATCATCAATTGTTATATGACCATTATCAAGGACAGTAATCAGCGCAAAATCTTGTGCTTCAAGCATTTGATAGCCAAGTCCAGACATCATATTCGAGCATGATTGAGCCATCCAGCGCGAAGCACTAAATAGTTGAGCTTTAAGGTTATGGGGCTTTGAAGGTGGTGCACCTTCAATCGGCTGACTCATATAATTCATTTAACAAACCTAATTTTTAAAATACGTAATATGCCCGTCTTAGCTGCCTCTAGCTCTGTAATTTAAAGAAATTTCCAGAACTATGCTCCTCGTCATAAGTGCTGAAATAGATTTTGTACAGAAATTTCAGCAATTCCGGAAAATACTTCTGAAGTATAGGTCTGTTTAATATCAACATGTTAGCTGCTTTGGTGGTCAGCAACACGGCCAAGGATGGCAAGGCATTTTACCAGTTCTGCCCGGTCTATAAACTCGTTTGGCTTGTGCGCTTGTTCAATAGACCCGGGCCCACAAATTACACTAGCAGCCCCTTGGTCTTCAAATAAACCGGCCTCAGTTCCATAAGAAACAACAAAACTTTCATTCTGATTGGCTAGTTTCATTCCCAAGCTAACGGCCGAGGAAGAGGAGGCTAATCCAGGAACCGATGTAATTTGTTCAGTTACGATGTCAGTATCAGGTGAGATAGATTTCATTCCTGGCAGTAAGTCTTTTTCAGCATATTCCATCATGGTTTGAGAAATCTCAGAACCATCAAAGTCAGGAAGAGCCCGAACTTCCCATAAAAATTCGCAGTCCTTTGCAACAATATTTCGGGCCGTACCGCCCTCCAAACGCCCAACATGCACAGTCGAATAAGACGGATCAAAACGGGCATCATTTTGTGTGGATTTAAGTTTTTGCTGAGCTTCTGTGAGGTGATTGATTAATTTTGCAGCAATTTCAATAGCACTAACTCCTTGATGCAAAAGGCTAGAATGCGCTTCATGTCCAATAATACGTGTCACATAGCTCGTGATGCTTTTATGAGCTTCAACAACTTGGCAGTTAGATGGCTCTCCCACCAAAACCAAAGAGGGCATCGGAAGGTCTACGCCCAATTTATTGACAAGTGGACGAACACCGGTACAGCCAATTTCCTCATCATATGAAAAAATAAGATAAATCGGCTGTTGAAGTGGTGCTGCTTTAAATGCAGGAATTGCGGCTAGCATACAGGCTAAAAACCCTTTCATATCAGTTGTGCCGCGGCCAAACAGCTGCTCTCCCTTTTGGGTGAGTTTAAAAGGGTCTGTATGCCATTCTTGCCCCTCAACAGGTACAACATCCGTATGACCTGAGAGACCGATACCAAGGGGACCAGAAGGGCCAATGGTTGCAAATAAAGAGGCTTTATCTCCTTCATCATTCGGAATGAGAGAATAAGGAATTGAAGCAGCTTTTAAAATCTCTTCAATGTAAGCAATCAAAGGAAGGTTGGTCTTATGAGAAGTGGTATCAAAATGAACGAGCTGAGCTAAAATCTCTATGGCTTGCTCAATATAATCATCCATATTTACCATTAAATTAGTGTCCCTCTTTGTTGGTCAGCATGAAATTACAAAGTTTTATAATCACATATGTTTGATGGATTTTTCTAAGGTTTAGACTTTAAAAGGATCGTCATACCCTGTTCATCATGGTTAAGATAAGATTTATAGCAACGAATGAGTGAGAAAAAAGATAAAAATTCCCAATTTTAGACGGAGTTTGCCTCTATCATTCGTAATATATTGAGGAATAAATGGCATACTCTTTGCTGATATTGTGGCTGTCCCCTTTTTATGAGGAGCTGTCCTATCATTGTTTATAAGTTTTGAGCCTCTATATAGTAAGAAGATTAAGTCGCGAGTTTGAATGAAGCAAATGGATCAACGAAGTCAAAATAACTCACAATCCTCTGAAGCTGAAACTGCAGCTAACGCAAAAGTTTCAAAGGGGGCAGGCCTCCATGGGCAATCTTCAAAGTCGGCTAAAAATTCTCTTTTCCTGGCAGTCATAAAAACTGTTGTCCCGTTAGTCATCCTCTTTGTGGCTTTCTCAGGGTACAGCTATCTAAAAGCTTCGAAACCAAAACCCAAAAAACCCCAAATCGTTGAAAAAACATGGCCAGTTGATAGTGTTACTGCAATCGTTAAAAACCATACCCCAAAGTTAAAATTATATGGCACAACCGTCGCCAATCGACGGGTTGATTTAAGAGCTTTAGTATCAGGTAAAATTACACAAGTAGGGGCGGGTTTAAAAGAAGGTGCCTTGATAAAAAAAGGTGAGCTCCTTCTCAAAATTGATGATTTTGATTACAAAGGTGCACTCCAGGAAGCACAAGCAAATTTAGCTGAAGCCGTTGCCCGCAAAAGTGAGATGCAAGCAAGTCTGGTATTAGAGCAGGAAAATTTAAAATACGCCAAAGTGCAGCTAGCTTTAGGTGAAAAAGATTTCAAACGCGCTCAAGACTTATCGAAACGAGGAACGGTCACCAAAAAACTTGCAGACGATAGAAATGTAGTCCTATCGCAGCGCCGTCAAGCTGTGGCAACCAGCGAAGTGAATTTAGATTTACTTCGTGCCCGCGAGGCCCAACAAGTTGCAGTAGTCGATAGATTAACCTGGAGAGTAACTCAAGCTAAACGCCGGTTGGAAGAAACTCAGCTTATTGCACCATTTGATGCTTATGTAAGCGCTGTCAACGCTGAGATTGGCCGTACAATGAGTGTGAATGATAGTGTTGCCACATTAATTGATCAAAATAAAATCGACGTACGCTTTACGTTAACAAACGCTCAATATGGCCGGATCTTAGCTCAGGAAAAAACTTTAAACGATCGAAAAGTGACTTTGAGCTGGAAGGTTGGCGAAAGCCCCATCCTTTATAAGGCAACCATCGTAAGAACTGCGGCCGTTATCACTTCACAAAGCGGCGGCATTGAAGTTTATGCCCTGGTCGAAAATCCTTTTACACCTGTGCCATTGCGCTCCGGTGCCTTTGTTGAGGTGAAGCTAGATGATAGAGAATACAAAAATGTTATCCGATTACCACAAACTGCTATTTATAACGGTAATAAAATTTATCTGATTAAGAATGAACGCTTAACAGAACGAACAGTTGAAGTCGTCGGTGCTTCGGGAAGTGATACTTTGGTGAAGGCTAACTTACCAAAGGGAAGTAAAATCCTCACAACGAGGCTAACTCTCGCTGGTGAAGGCGTAAAAGTTAAAGTCAGATCGCAAAATAAAAATTCTCTAAACGGCAATAAAGCTTTAAGCCAACATGACGCTAAAAAAGCATCTTCCTCAAAAGGTTTATAAGCCATGTCAAATGATAAACCTCTTGAAGAGACCACTGCCGGGCAGACAAGTAAATCTCAATCAAATAAATCAAATCTTGTAAGTATTTTTGTTCGCCATTCAACCGCCGCAAATCTACTTATGGCCATCATGGTTTTGATGGGGCTTTATGCTATTTCTAAAATTAATGTCCAGTTCTTCCCTACTGTCGAAGTACCGATCATTAATGTCTCAGTTCATTGGCCGGGAGCCAGTGCTGAAGATGTAGAAAAAAACATCCTAGACAGTTTAGAACCAGAACTTCGTTTTCTCGATGATGTTGAAGAAGTGAATTCATACGCTCGCGAAGGCGTTGGAACAATCTCACTTGAGTTCTATGCCAACGCCGACATGCAAAAAGCGCAGTCAGACGTGGAGCAAGCGATTACAGGCGTTACAACCCTGCCAGAAGATAGTGAAGAGCCCATTATTAACCGCGTGGCCTTTTATGAAAATGTCGCAAAATTAGCCATCTCCGGCCCTTTTGCAGAAGAAACGGTGAAAGCGTATGCCAAGCAAATAAGAGATGGTCTTCTTAATAGCGGAATTGATCGCGTGACTTTGAGCGGCGTTCGAGATGAAGAAATCTGGATCGAAATTAAAGAAGAAGAACTTCGCCGTCTTAATTTAAGTCTCGATACAATCGCGCAGCGCATCCGCCTCGAGACAAGAGACCTTCCTGCAGGTACGGTTGAAGGCGGATTAGAAATACAGTTACGCGCCTTAGCTGAGCGACGCACACCAGAAGAGCTTGCCAAGATTGAAATCGTTTCTCTTTCAAGCGGCGAAAAAATATTTTTAAAAGATATTGCTACTATTCACACTCAGTTTGATAAAGATGGAAAAACAGGCATCATTTCTGGCAACCGAGCTATCCAATTGACCATCAAAAGGGCATTGTCTTCAAACACTTTGAAAACAATGGAAAGTTTTTATGCCTATGTTGAGAAAATAAAACCAACACTCCCCCCAAGCTTAAAAATAGCTGTTTATGATGTTCGCGGTGAAAATGTAAAACAACGTTTAGGCATCTTGATCGAGAACGGCTTGCAAGGGTTAGTTTTAGTCTTAATCGTCCTATTTATCTTTCTAAATTGGCGGATTGCCTTTTGGGTAGCTGCTGGTATTCCAGTAGCACTAATGGCGACGGTCCTGGTTATGTGGGTTTCAGGTCAGACAATCAATATGATCTCAATGTTCGCCCTGATCATGATGATTGGTATTATCGTCGACGATGCCATTGTGGTCGCTGAAGACACAGCCACGAGACAGTCGATGGGTATAGGTGCAAGGCGAGCTGCTGAGCAAGGCGCCTTGCGTATGCTTAAACCCGTAATGGCCGCCACACTAACAACCATGGCCGCTTTCTTCCCAATTTTTCTTATTCAAGGCAGGCTTGGCGACTTTATGTCAGCGATACCACTTGTTGTGATGGCAGTGCTCATCGCAAGTATAGTGGAATGTTTTTTAATTCTTCCCGGTCACTTAAGGCACGCTGCAACGACAGGCAATATGGAAGAAAGAGGGCGCTTCCGTGCAAAATTTGACGATAGTTTAGATGCGTTTAGAGACGGACCTTACAGACGATTTGTGGAAATTTGCTATGACTGGCGTTATAGCTTCTTTGCACTCACAGCTCTAACATTGATTATATCGATGGGCTTAATAGCTGGTGGCCGTGTAGGTTTTCAATTTTTCCCGTCACCAGAGGCGGAAAAGGTGACAGCGAAAATCAATTTCGTTCCCGGCACACCAAGTGAAGAGCAAGTGAAAATTCTCAAAAAAATTGAAGAGACATTAAACGCGGTAGAAACTAAACTTACCAAAGGTAAAGATGAAAAACTAATTGTAGCCGTTTATGGTTTGCAAGGAAAATCAGGCCGTGCCCAAGGAGATAACTTAGCTGAAGTAACCGTAAATTTAACGCCAAGTGAAGCCCGTTCCGTTCGCACGAGAGCCTTCATAAAAGAATGGCGCAGATCAGTTCCTAAACTTCCTGCTATCGAGCGTTTTGCTATTGGCGGAAATCGCACCGGCCCTCCCGGTGCTGATATTGATATCCGATTGCAAGGGGCTGATGTCTCAACTTTGAAAAAAGCAGCTGAAGACATTAAACTGGCACTAGCTGGTGTCAGTGGTGTCTCCAATGTTGATGATGATCTCCCCTATGGCAAACCTGAATGGATTATTGAAGTAACACCTAGAGGTACATCTCTTGGCCTAACCGCACAATCAGTTGGTACTCAAATAAGAAATAGTTTTGAAGGTACGATTGCCACGCGCTTTGCAAGGGGTGACGAAGAAATAACAGTTCGTGTTAAGAGAAAACATGATTTAAATGGTATTGAGGCATTACGTTCGATTTATCTCCTGACACCAGATAACATCCGTGTTCCTTTGCCAGAAGCAGTGACTCTTCGCGAAAAACCGGGCTTTTCTGTCATCCAAAGAAGAGACGGTTCTCGCACAGTTTCGGTTACAGGAGATATCGATCCAAAGGTAACAGAAGTCACAACAGTCATCGAACAATTGCAAATCGAAGCTTTACCCAATGCTGAAGAAAAATATGGAATTACCTATAGCCTAGCTGGTCGTGCTGAAGATCAGGCGAAAAGCTTTGCTGACTTGAAGTTAGGTGCTCTTCTTGCGCTTGTCCTCATATACATCATCCTAGCCTGGGTATTTGAAAGTTATGCCAAGCCACTAGCTGTAATGGTTATTATTCCTTTTGGTGCAGTCGGCGCAATATTGGGTCATATGGTCATGGGAACTGCGCTCACGATTTTATCTTTCATAGGTCTTCTTGGTTTATCTGGTATTTTGGTAAATGATTCCATCATCTTGGTAACAGAAGTGAAAAACAGACTTGATCGAGGCGAAGATCTGCACGAAGCAGCTATTGGTGCCAGCCAAGATCGTTTGCGTGCTGTACTGCTCACGTCTCTAACAACCATTGGCGGGTTATTACCCTTGTTGTTTGAAACAAGCCGCCAGGCCCAGTTCCTAATGCCAATGGCCATCACAATGGTCTTTGGTTTAGCTGCTGCAACTATACTTGTTCTTGTACTCGTGCCCGTCATCGTTGGCATCGGCGGCGACATCGGCAAGATAGCGAAATGGTACTTAGCGTTAGGCACAAAAAGCAATCCACCCCAACCAGCAGAATAAAAAAACCCAAAAACTATCTATCCGAAGAAGGGAGTACTCTTTAGAGTACGCACATGGCAGCAGTACTGCCCGGCGCATAAGATCAGCCCGAACGGAGCGAAGCGAGTACGGATATGCTTGAGACGGTTGCTTAGTGGGTAACCGAAGGAGCACTAAAAAAGTAGGCATCTGAAGCAAAACACAAAAGCTAGCTTTAGCTTCTCCAGAAGGTAGGTATAAACAATACAAGAACCGTAAACAGCTCAAGCCGACCAAGCAGCATGCCAGCAGCAAGCAACCATTTTGCCCCATCTGGCAGGCTTTGAAAATTGCCGGTAGGACCAACAATATCCCCAAGTCCAGGGCCAACATTTGTTAGCGAACTAGCGGCAGCTGAAATCGCGGTCATTAAATCTAGGTCATAGAGCGTTAAGAGAAAGGTCAAAACTGCAAAGCAGAATAAAAACAAAAAGATAAAGCTTAAAACCGCCGTTGAAACCCGTTCCTCAATAGGCCGGCCAGAATAGCGCGGAATATAAATGCCGTTGGGTTGAATAAGGGAAAAGGTGCGTTGCTTAATGGTTTGAAAAAGCACTTGCAGCCTAAAAATTTTAATACCGCATGA
>CAXIDO010000032.1:0-10369 GCA_964022745.1 uncultured Methyloligella sp.
GATCACAATACCGCGGTGCCACATCATTAGCAGACGATAAACATTTTTTCGGGCCATGCACACGAACAACAGCTGCATCGCCGCCAGGGCGCTGCACAGTATCACCCATCACCATGTGGTCATATTGCTCATAAATCCACCGACGCGAACAAAGATGAGGACCGCTCATCAATGTCTTTAATGTGCCAAGCACATCATCCGTTGCTGGCACATCTGAATGTGAGATTGCATCTGGTTTCGGTGTTTTAACAAAGGGACGCTGATATTCAGGCGCACTGTCAGCCAAAGTCGCAACCGGCAAGTTCGCCTCAACCACACCTTTATGATGTACAATCAAACGGCCCGTGTCAGTGGTCTCACCAACAACCGCAAAATCAAGATCCCATTTATCAAAAATCGCTTTCGCTGAAGCCTCAGAGCCTGGTTTTAACACCATAAGCATCCGTTCCTGACTTTCTGAAAGCATCATCTCATAAGCCGTCATGCCAGTTTCGCGCTGGGGCACATGGTCAAGGTTCATAGTGAAACCAACACCGCCCTTATCAGCCATCTCAACTGAAGATGAAGTCAGACCAGCGGCCCCCATATCCTGAATAGCAATGATCGCGTCAGAGCTCATCAACTCAAGACATGCCTCAAGTAAGAGCTTTTCAGCAAAAGGGTCACCGACCTGAACAGTAGGGCGCTTTTCATCCGTTTGCTCATCAAACTCAGCTGATGCCATAGTAGCACCATGAATACCATCACGCCCGGTTTTCGAGCCCACATAAACAACCGGTAAACCAACACCCTTGGCAGCCGAATAGAAAATCTTGTCCTTATCCGCTAAGCCAATGCACATCGCATTAACAAGAATGTTTTGATCATAGCGTTTGTCAAAATTAGTCTCACCGCCAACCGTAGGCACGCCCATGCAATTGCCATAAGCCGCAATGCCAGCCACTACGCCGTTGACAAGATGGCTTGTTTTCGGGTGGTCCGGCGCGCCAAATCGTAGGGCGTTTAGGTTCGCAACAGGACGCGCGCCCATGGTAAAGACATCACGCATAATGCCGCCAACACCGGTTGCTGCTCCTTGAAAAGGTTCAATGTAAGACGGGTGGTTATGGCTTTCCATTTTGAAAATTGCCGCTTGACCATCACCCAAATCAACCACGCCTGCGTTCTCACCAGGCCCTTGAATAACTTGAGGTCCATCAACCGGTAGCTTTTTAAGATGGAAGCGTGATGATTTGTAAGAGCAGTGCTCAGACCACATCACAGAGAAAATGCCAAGCTCTGTAGAAGAGGGCTCTCTGCCGATAATCTCAAGAAGGTGCTTATATTCATCATCACTAAGCCCATGCTCGGCGATTAATTCAGCCGTAATAGCCACTGGCTCAGGAATTTCAGTTTCAGATATAAGAGTTGTATCGCTCATGCCATTATTCTCACTCAATGAAGTGCCTCCATCAAACTTTCAAACAGTCCTACACCATCCGTTCCGCCAAGCTCTTGCGAGATCAGGCGTTCAGGGTGAGGCATAAGTCCAAGCACCTTCATGTCTTTATTATAAATTCCTGCAATGTTGTTCTGAGAACCATTTGGATTGGCATCAGCCGATGCGTTGCCTGCATCATCCACATAACGAAACGCGACACGGCCATCACCTTCTAATTCTTTTAAGGTTTCAGGAGAGGCGAAATAATTCCCATCATGATGGGCAATCGGAATGGTGATGATCTCACCTTGATCATATTGCGATGTAAAGATCGTATCGTTGCGTTCAACTTTCAGCTGAACATGTTTACATAAAAATTTAATATCGCGGTTGCGCATGAGGGCACCCGGTAAAAGCTCGCTTTCAACCAAAACCTGAAAACCATTACAAATGCCAAGAACCGGCACACCAGTTTTTGCCTTGGCAATAACGTCTTTCATAATAGGAGATTGTGCAGCCATCGCCCCGGAGCGCAAATAATCACCAAATGAAAAACCACCAGGCAACACGATCAAATCACTCTCTGGTACGGTGCTCTCTGCATGCCAAACCATAGAGGGCTTAGAACCTGTGATTTTCTCAAGGGCAACGCTTGCATCTCGGTCGCAATTTGAAGCGGGAAAAACAATAACGGATGATCGCATCAGAGTTACTCCAGCTCAATAGAGTAATTTTCAATCACCGTGTTAGCCAAAAGCTTTTCGCACATCTCTGTAACACGGGTCATTGCGGCGTCCTTGTCTGTATCTGTCAGATCAAGTTCAATCAGCTTGCCTTGGCGAACTTCATCAACACCGGCAAAGCCAAGCCCTTCAAGAGCATGTTCAATAGCTTTACCTTGTGGGTCAAGAACGCCGGTTTTTAAAGTGACAGTGATCCGTGCTTTCATTTTTGTGTCTTTCTTAAGTCTTTGGCCCAGTACGATTGGCCTAAGTCATTTGATATAGTTCGTCTGAATTTATGAGGCTAGCTTAAACGCCTAGTAAACATTAAAAGTGCCATAACCTCATTTGGTAAAAGCTGCAACCATAAATGGCCTCGATTTCTAAAACCGAGACCATTTAGTCAGAGATGCTTTAAATTTTTACAAGCTTCTAATTGGACCAAGTTTAAACTTGGTCCAATTAGTTTATTCGTTAGATGTAACCAGTCGTGGCCCAGAAGGTTCGTTTGTTGGGTTCTCAGTTAAAATGCCAAGGCGTTTTGCCACTTCAGTATAAGCATCAATCAATCCACCCAAATCCTGACGAAAACGGTCTTTGTCCAACTTATCATCGGTTTCAATGTCCCAAAGGCGACAACAATCAGGGCTAATTTCATCAGCAAGAATGATCTTCATAGTTTCATTTTCAAAATGGCGGCCAAACTCAATCTTAAAGTCGACAAGACGAATACCGATGCCAAAAAACAAACCAGAGAGAAAATCATTAATCCGAAGGGCAAGAGCCATCATTTCATCTATTTCCTGCGGATTAGCCCAGCCGAAAGCTGTAATGTGCTCTTCAGAGACCATAGGATCATCAAGTTCGTCAGATTTATAGTAAAACTCGATAATAGAGCGAGGCAATTGCATGCCTTCATCAAGTCCAAGCTTTTTGACCAAAGAACCGGCCGCAACATTACGAACAACCACTTCAATCGGCACGATCTCACATTCTTTAATGAGTTGCTCTCGCATATTCATTCGTTTGATGAAATGCGTAGGGATACCTATTGAACCAAGGCGATCAAATATATGTTCTGAGATGCGATTGTTTAAAACACCCTTACCTTCAATAGAATCATGCTTTTTTGCGTTAAACGCAGTGGCATCATCTTTAAAATGTTGAATGAGTGTTCCAGGCTCTGGGCCTTCATAAAGGATCTTTGCTTTACCTTCATAAAGCCGTCTGCGACGGTTCATATTGTATTCCTTTTCAAAACTGTGAAGGAAAAAATCCCCTCAACAAGCTATATGGCCGCAAACTAGCCTAAACCCTGATTAAAAACAATAATTAACAGAGGCTATTACAAAGCTTGTCCCCTACAAGTCTTTTCTTTCCTTAGAGAGATAAAACAGGGCATTAAGCTGGCCTTAACTAATAAATTGAGATTTATCAACGCAAAGCCCGTAAAAAGCGTTGAATTTCGACCTGTAGAGCATTATGTCTGAAGTAAGATTGGTATTAATGAGTTTATAATAATTCAGCTTAAAAACAATATATGAGGAATGCCCAATGAATAATTTAAATGATCGTGAAAAAGCATTTGAAGCCAAATTTGCCCATGATGAGGAGTTGCGCTTTAAAGTAGATGCACGCCGCGATAAATTACTAGGCTTGTGGCTGGCTGAAAAAATGGGCAAAACAGGCGATGAAGCAGAAAGTTATGCTAAAGAAGTTGTAATTGCCGATTTAAAAGAAGCTGGTGATGCAGATGTCATTGAGAAAGTTATGGCAGATATTAAAGAAGCAAATTTAAGCATTACTGAAGATGAGATCGTTAAAAAACTATCAGAGTTCTTTGTGACGGCTGGTGAAGAGCTTGCTAGTTGATAAAAATACTTAATTTTACATTGTTCTAATAAATTTCAAGCAAGGTATAAACCGATTTTAATTATCTTGCTTGATTTGTTTTTCTAAACTTAAATGCTAATTTTCAAAACTGTACATTACTAATTTTTGCATTAAAATAAAGATTTTAACTTAATATTAAGATTAAAATTATGATTGAAGCATTTATTGAAGATACGAATAATGCGAATTCTTCCGAAGAAGTCTACTCATTGTTGTTGAACGTTCTCGATCAATTTGGCTATGATCGTGTCGTTTATAGTTTGATTACTGACCACCCAACATTAAGTCAAAAAGCTCATCATGGTTTAGTTGGAAATTATCCAGATGAGTGGATGAAATATTACTTAGAGAATAAATATCAATTTAAAGATCCTGTTCCAAATCATGCTTTTACTGCTAGAGAACCTTTTTTGTGGGATAGTCTGCCTAAATTAAAAGATTTATCTAATACTGAAATTCAAATTATGAACGAAGCAAAAGAAGCTCAGTTAAATGTGGGAATTGGTATCCCCATTCAAAGTGGGACTGGTGAAATTTCAGGGTTAGGTCTTGCAAGTAGTACTGAGAAAGAACAACCAGATAAAAATAACTTAAGAAAATTGCAGGCTATCTGCATGCAATTTCATTTGGCATATTCCGATCATAATTCTTTATCTACTAAAAAAGAGAAGCAAATTCTTACCATAAGAGAACGAGAAATTCTACTATGGGCAGCCGAAGGCAAAAGTGATCCTGTAATAGCTGAAATTTTAGGCATTTCTCATTCTACCGTAAGATTCCATATTAAAAATATTTTTAGAAAACTTGAAGTCAACGAACGGACACTGGCTGTAGTTAAAGCTATTCGAATGAGAATGATTTCTCCTAGTTTTATTGGGACACCCTATCAAGGTTGATAGGTTCATTCATCCGTGCAAAGTGCAATTTTACCTCCATCAATCTTTTTTAGGTATGGAGGATAAAATGATAGAATGCATAAACATTAGAAATAATCATCAATTTCTTGCTAATCCCCTAGCGTCCCAACATGAGCTAAGATTCAAATCGATTATTGTTCGACAGGGTTGGGAAGTCCCAAGCTACGAGAATCTAGAATATGATTCTTATGACAATCCTGCTGCAACTTATTTGGTCTGGAGAGACTATAATAAAGTTGTCAGAGGAGTTTCTAGGTTATATCCAACTGATCGTCCTTACATGTTACAGGAAGTTTTTTCTCATTTATCAAATGCTGATTTACCAAATTCAAAACAGATTTGGGAAGGGTCTCGTTTTTGTGTTGATGAAAGCTTACCTGCGGATATACGCCAACAAATTATAAAAGAGCTTGTTGTTAGTTATCTTGAGTTTGGTTTGGTCAACGATATTGAAGCATTCATTGGGCTGATGTATCCAGCATACTGGAGAAATATATTCACTAAATCTGGTTGGGATATTGAATGGCTTGGTTCTCCAGAAAAGCTAGAAGATGGGAAACGAGTTAGAGCAGGTAAAGTACATGTTTCTGAAAGAGCTTTGGAGAAAGTTCGTGAAACTACTGGAATTTACCAAAGCATCACAAACCTAATCACAGATAAAAACAATCGCACAAAAGAAGCCGCATAAAATATGTTTTTAGAAAAAAAGCAAGAAATTGAAATTCGAGCAACAATTGCCTCTCTATATTTTCTAGCAAAAGAGGCAGAGGCAATTGGCTTAACTGATCTGTCTAATATCATTCGATCTTCTATTAATGATATAGATGAATGGTTAAATGGTAACAACAAAGTTGCTTTTGAAATGATAGTTGAAAATGATTTGTTTCATCTATTAGACTTCATGCATAACTTTTCCAACAAAGAAAAATTTGAAATAATCTGTGACCTTCTTTTAGTAGATAACACGGAGTTCAAGCAAGATAAGAGTAAACTAAACTGATTTTTGAGGGAATGTGAATATTTTGCATTAAACAAAAAACTAAATAGAATTCTAAATTTTGATCTGTGATGTTTGTTGGCAATCTCATCCGCACACCAATGAAATGTAACTCAGCATTAAACACACTTATGCTTAATTCTCCTTGAGTTGAAGAAGGTCAAGGGTGAATGAAATGAGTTACAGGCGGGAAATCGAAACTGAGTTAACACAGCAAAATGCCAACCTTTCTGTGAAGCAAACTTTAGCACAGCAAATACAAATTACTGAGCGCGACATAGCTATAAGAAAATCAATGTTAGGGTTTACTAAAGAGCATGAAAAAAGTCTGACGAAGGCAAAAGAGATTGCCTATCAAAATGTAAATCAGATCGTTGAAAATTTTTATAAAACACAACTAGAGCATTCCGAGATCTCATTACTCATCGGCGACTTACATTCACTTATGCGATTAAAAAGCTCAATGAGAGGATATATTCTGGATTTGTTCGGTGGCTTTTATGATATGGAATATGTCGATAAACGCTTGCGGATAGGTAAGGTCCATCACCGCATTGGTGTGTCACCAAAGCTTTATGTCTCCGCCATGATGCAGTTAGAAACTGCCGTCAACAATTGCATTCTTCCGATGATGCAAGAAAAAGAAACAGAAGAGGTTTTTATTGAATTCCAGCAAGCCTTAAAACAACTCTTCATGTTTGATATGCAGCTAGTCTTTGATACTTACATAGCAACCCTTGTTACCGAGGTTGAGATGGCAAGAAAAGAAATGAAAGATTATGCTGAAGGACTTGAAGAAGTCATAGCAGAACGGACCGCGCAGTTAGAAGATTTATCTTCTAAAGATTCGCTCACAGGCCTTTATAACCAACGCGTATTCTACGAGCAAATGCGTAGAGAAATCGCAGTTGCCCAACGAATTGGTAGCCGGGTCACATTGATCTATTTTGACTTAAATGGCTTTAAAGAAATCAACGATAATAAGGGGCATATTGCAGGCGATAATATCTTGAAATTTGTTGGTCAAGTCATACAAAAAAATATACGCGAAGTTGATATTGGATGCAGATATGGCGGTGATGAATTCTGCATCATCTTACCAAATACGGAACAAATCATGGCAAAGGATGTGGTCGCCAAACGGATCTTTAATGCCTTAGAGCAGCAGGAAAAACTAGGAATAAATGTTTCTATGGGGGTTGTTCAAACAGGGCCAGATGTGTTCTGTGAGCCAGATGAACTCGTCAAGGCAGCCGATCAACTCATGTATATTGCAAAAGGAAAAAGTCGGCAAAACCCTGGAAATCATGTTGAGATGACAGAGTTCCATCTAGGCAAGGGCGATGCCAAAAAAGCAGTGCAAGATTTAATTGCCCAAAGAAAAGCAAACGAAGAAAGTTTCCAAACCGTAGAGCTTGTTGCGATTTAAGAATGTAGAAATTCTTCCCCTTTGGCTAAACAGGCTTTGAGCAAGCCATTAAAAAAATGCCAAAGGGGAAGCTAAGAATTAGCCAAACACCCGCTCAAAAATAGTGCTCACATGTTTGGTATGATAATCGAGATTAAATTTCTCTTTAATGTCATCTTCACTCAATGCCGCTCGAACTTCTTCATCAGCTAGAAGCTCAGTCATAAAGTCCTTTCCTTCACGCCATACTTTCATAGCATTGCGCTGCACAAGGCGATAGCTGTCTTCACGGCTCACACCGGCTTGCGTTAATGCTAGAAGCACACGCTGAGAATGGACTAAGCCGCCTAGCTTATTGAGGTTCTTCTCACAGTTCTCAGGGTAGATAACAAGCTTATCCATCACATTCGTCAAACGCTTAAGAGCAAAATCAAGTGTCACCGTCGCATCAGGGCCAATCATCCGCTCAACAGAAGAGTGAGAAATATCTCTCTCATGCCAAAGGGCTACATTTTCCATCGCTGGAATTGAAAAACCGCGAACCAAGCGAGCAAGGCCAGTGAGGTTTTCTGTCAAAATTGGGTTCCGCTTATGCGGCATAGCGGAAGAGCCTTTTTGGCCAGGAGAGAAGTATTCTTCAGCTTCTAAGACTTCGGTTCTTTGTAAATGACGAACTTCAACAGCCAGGCGTTCAATAGAGCTGGCAATCACACCTAAGGTTGCAAAATACATCGCATGACGATCACGAGGGATAACCTGTGTAGATACCGGTTCGGCTTCAAGACCAAGTTTCTCAGCAACATAAACTTCAACCCGAGGGTCAATGTTTGCAAATGTGCCAACAGCTCCAGAAAGAGCGCATGTTGCAATTTCTTCACGTGCCGCAAGCAAACGTTTTTTCGAGCGATCAAATTCAGCATAAAAAGAAGCCATCTTTAAACCAACAGTAACCGGCTCGGCATGAATGCCGTGGCTGCGGCCAACACAAACAGTGTCTTTGTGCTCGTCTGCGCGGTGTTTAAGAACCGCAAGCAATTCATCAAGGTCAGCCAATAGAATATCCGTTGCTTTAACAAGTTGAACGTTAAAGCAGGTGTCTAAAACATCAGAAGAGGTCAGCCCCTGGTGCACAAAGCGGGCATCATCTCCAACATGCTCAGCCAAATGAGTAAGGAAAGCAATCACGTCATGCTTCACTTCCCGTTCAATTTCATCAATGCGCTCAACATTGAATTCAGCTTTTCCGCCTTTTTCCCAGATCACATCAGCAGAAGCTTGAGGAATAGTCCCAAGTTCAGCCATTGCAGAAGCTGCATGAGCTTCAATTTCAAACCAGATGCGGAATTTCGTAGCTGGTTCCCAAATATCAGTCATCTCTTTACGGGAATAGCGAGGGATCATGAGCGTTTACTTTCTATTGTGTTTAAGAAATGAGGTGTGGCCTCATAAAAAATTCTTAGAGCATTTCTTTGAATTCATCAAAAAGAGAAATGCTCTAAGGAGATTTCATTTTTGCTCTCGCCTGTCAAGAGTAGCTCAATGAAAACTCAGGTGAAAAATGACGCAAACCCACCAGAATGCGAATAAAAATGAAAAAAGCAGCACTTCTTTACAGAAGCACTGCTAATTCTACTTTATTGAGCTAGCTATCAAACTAGCTTTATCAATTAATCTCTTCTAGGACCAAACATCGTGATATACAAAGCGCCAGCCGGTAAGAGACCTAAAATAGAAAGGCGCAGCGGGCTTAAAAATAGAGAGGTAAACGCATTAATCCCTTGAACAAGTGAGATATAAAAATCTTGTGCGCCGCTAAATTGATATGTTGGGCCAATTTTACCGGGAAGCGGTAAATATTCATGTGCTAAAGTTAGAGCACCGCCCACAACCAAAAACAAAACTGTAAGAGTTAGAAAAGCAAAAACAAACCGAAAGAGTATAGGGCGACTAGCGACTAAAATTTGAAACCACCATGTTAATAAAGCGGCAATTGAACCTGAAATACCAACAGCATAAGCCGTGTTAGCCACATCATCTGTTAATTCACCACCACCCATTTGGATGTGTTCTGTCATCAAAGCGCCAGATAAGAAAATTCCATAAATAACTGAAAATAAAATCGCAAGCACTAAGCCAGCAATTTTTCCGCGTCCATGTCCCGCTGTTGCGGCTGCACTATTTGCCATTAAACTTCCCCTTAAAAACTTAAATTTCAAATATTGATTAAAGAGCCTAACTAATGATTGAGACAGTTTCACGGCCCAATCACAGCTCTTTTCGTAACTCATTCCGTTTTAAACTGTTCAACCAAGGGTTAAACAATCGCAACGTTGAAAAATTGTAAGGTTGTGTATAGCAAAGCATCTCAAGGAGCAAAATAGAGTCCGCGAGAGAACAAGGACTTGTTCACAATTAAGGCCAAAAACGTCAGTATAAGCTCTCGTGCAGTTACTAAAACGACTTAGTTTGTCGCATTAAAAGCAGGTACCCACGATGAATTTGCTAAATATCGACCATCATCCCCCTCGAAACCATAGCTAAAGATCTGTAAAATAACGATATAAACAGATTCTTTCTTCTTATTCTTAGTAGGAGAAAGTAGAGGGGTAAATTTTATAATATCTGAAATCGCATATCGTTTTGGGCAACCGCGGCTAGTCGGAATACGCTGATCTTTATGTAACAGGGTTTCTTTTTTGTCTTGAGCTTGTATGGATAGCGAGTAACCGGTTTGAGCTTCAATTCCGTAGTCTTTACATCTTTTCGTAGGCAATTCGATGTCCGAAATTCGAAAGGTCAGTTTGAATTTTTGCCAATACGGATCCCTGCCTGGAAAAACAGTAACTTTTTTAGGGTCGCGATCAACTTCAGAGAGCGGGTTATGAGCCAAAAGGTCACCAGACATAGTGATATTGTATTTTTTTAAAGTTGCATCAGCTAGTGATAAAGCTTTATCTCTTGCCCGCTTCAATCTAAGCCCTTCTTCATTTAGGGTCGCATCACTCTCATCTT
>CAXIDO010000033.1:0-10355 GCA_964022745.1 uncultured Methyloligella sp.
AAAGCCAAGCTTGTCAAAGCTGGCGGCAAGAAATCTGCTGAGTTGAAATAGGGGCTCTCATGAGGTTTCTTATGATACACTTCATCCAAAACATCCTATTTATAACATATAGAGCTCAGGCTCTATATGTTAAGCCTGTTTTGATGTTTGTTGCTTTCTTGCTCTCAACAATTGTTTTTTCTGCTCAGCCTGCTTTGGCTGATCAAAAGGCAAGCAATGTAGAAGATCGAGGCAAACCGCAAGTTGCCAATCGGCGGCATGGTCTTTCTACATTTGGCTCCTTAAAATATAAAGCCGACTTCGCACACCTTGACTATGCCAACCCTGATGCTCCTAAGGGAGGCAAGCTCTCTATGATTGGCACAGAGGCGCGCGTTACCTTTGATAGTTTTAACAACTACATCCGCAAGGGAGACCCAGCGCAAGGGTTGATGTATCTCTATGATAGCTTGATGGCACGCGCCTATGATGAAGCTGATGCTGTCTATGGTCTGATTGCACATTCCGCTGAAATTCATAATGACAAAAAAGGTGTCACTTTTTATTTGAGACCTGAAGCGAAGTTTGCTGATGGTGTGCGCGTTAAGGCGTCTGATGTTGTCTTTACAATACAAACACTCAAATCAAAAGGGCATCCGCGTTTTCGAGTGAGCCTTCGCGATGTAGAGCTTGTCGAGGCGATAGATGATCTCACGGTTCGCTTCCGTTTTAAGGGCGAGCAAACACGGGACCTCCCGCAACGTGTGGCTGAGTTGCCGGTGTTACCAGAACATTTCTATAAAAAAGTTCCTTTTGAAAAAGCTGGTCTTGATTTGCCACTTGGCTCTGGACCTTACAAGGTTGGGAAATTTCAACAAGGGCGTTATGTGCGCTTGATGCGGCGGGAAGATTATTGGGCAAAAGACCTTCCAATAAACAAGGGGCGGTTTAATTTTGATGAGCTTCGTTATGAATATTTCAAAGACCGCGGCGCCGAATTTGAAGCTTTAAAGGCTGGTGTTTTTGACCTTAGAGAAGAGTTCACATCTAAAGATTGGGCGACCAAATATAAGTTTGATGCCATTAAAAAAGGCAAGGTGATTGCCGATACTTTAAGAGATGATACGCCATCAGGGACGCAAGGCTTTTTCATCAATACCCGGCGTGAGAAATTCAAAGACATACGTGTGCGTGAGGCCATTGGTCTGGCATTTGATTTTGAGTGGACCAACAAGAACCTATTTTACAATCTTTATACTCGAACCAGCAGTTATTTTGAAAACTCTGAGTTTAAAGCAACAGGCAAACCTAGTGCCAGCGAGCTTGCTCTTTTAGCGCCCTTTAAAGACAAACTTAACAAAAGCGTTTTTGAAGAAGCCAAACTATCTCCCAAAACTAACGGAACCGGCCAAGATCGCAAGAACCTGCGCAGGGCCTCTCGGCTTTTAAAAGCTGCTGGCTATACAATGAAAAAAGGTGTACGGGCAAACAAGGCTGGAGAGCCTTTAACGATTGAGTTTTTAACTTTCAGCCCTTCTTTTTCACGTATTATTCTTCCTATAATTCGTAATTTAAAAACTTTAGGTATAGAGTCAACTTTACGGCTTGTTGACCCAGCACAATATCAAGAACGGCTGAAGAATTTTGACTTTGACCTTACGGGATCTCGCTTTTCCATGCGCTTGACCCCAGGGGTTGAACTTCGAAACTTTTTTGGCTCAAAAGCAGCTAAGCAAGCTGCTAGCTTTAACCTAGCTGGTATTAACCACCCGGTGGTTGACCATTTGATTGATAAAATATCATCTTCATCAACTCGAGAAGAATTAGTTACGGCTTGCCGGGCACTTGATAGAGTTTTGCGTTCTGAATTTTATTGGATGCCTCATTGGTATAAAGATTCGCATAATGTTGCATATTGGAATAAGTTTTCACGGCCCCTTAAAAAACCACTCTATCATAGGGGAATTATCGACTTGTGGTGGTTTGATAAAGAAAAGGCCGCAAGACTTCTATCTAGATAGTTTATTCATTCTTTGTATTAGATAGTTACTGAAAAACAAAAATTATTAAAAATATTCAAACGGGAGCCTACACAGACATATGACCGCCTATATTATCAGACGGCTATTGCTCATTTTTCCAACACTTCTTGGGATTATGGCAATTACATTTGTGATTATTCAATTTGCTCCTGGAGGCCCTGTTGAGCAAGTCATTGCGCAGCTATCTGGCACTGATGTTGATGCGTCTACCAGAGTTGGGGGCGGCAATAGCGGTGACTTTGGTGGCGGCAACCCGGCATCTCAAGCTGGAGATGCCTCACAAGCCAGTTCTAAATATAGAGGCGCTCAGGGACTTGACCCTGAATTTATCAAAGAAATTGAGAAGCAATTTGGTTTTGATAAACCACCGCTTGAGCGGTTTATGTTGATGCTTTGGAATTATGCACGCTTTGATTTTGGGAATAGCTATTTTCAAGACAAAGCTGTGGTTGATCTGATCATTGAAAAAATGCCGGTCTCTATCTCACTCGGTTTATGGATAACATTGCTTTCTTATGGCATCTCCATTCCTCTTGGTATTCGAAAAGCAGTGAGTGATGGATCAAAATTTGATTTATGGACCAGCGGTGTAATTGTGGTTGGTTATGCGATCCCCGGGTTTTTGCTGGCGGTGTTGCTCATCGTGCTTTTTGCAAGTGATAATTTCTTAAATATCTTTCCACTTCGTGGACTAACATCAGATAATTTTGAAGAGCTAACTTGGTATGAGAAAATCGGCGACTATTTCTGGCATCTGGCTTTGCCTCTTATTGCGATGTCTGTTTCAGCTTTTGCAACAACGACTTTCCTGACCAAAAATTCGTTTCTCGACGAAATTAAGAAGCAGTATGTCATGACAGCGCGGGCCAAAGGCTTACCAGAACGCAGTGTGCTTTACGGGCATGTGTTTCGTAATGCCATGCTTATTATTATTGCTGGTTTTCCTGCCGCTATTTTAAGCGTTCTATTTACGGGCTCGATTTTGATTGCAACGATCTTTTCACTTGATGGGCTTGGGCAGCTTTCTTTTCGCGCTATTTTCCAACGGGATTATCCCATTATATTTGCTAACCTTTATATCTTTTCTCTTCTCGGACTGTTTGTGAATTTGATCTCAGATATTATTTATTCACTCGTTGATCCGAGGATCGACTTTGAAAGTCGGGAGGTATAGTCATATGAGTATGAAATTGATTGCCTCTCGAATTGCGACCCTCATTTGCTGGCCGTTTCGGTTTTTATTTCGGATTATCTTTTTTTGGACCCGAACGGACCTGACGCCCATAAATGCACGGCGCCTTTCCAACTTCAAAGCCAACAAACGTGGCTTTTGGAGCTTGATTATTTTTACCTTTTTATTTTTCCTGACGTTATTTTCAGAGTTTATCGCCAATGATAAACCGCTGATGGTTCAGTACAAAGGCTCCTATTATTTTCCAGTGGTTAAATTTTACCCCGAGACTGTTTTTGGCGGCGAGTTTGAAACTGAGGCAATTTATCGCCGACATGATGTGGCTTGTCTTATTCGAACGGGTGGCAATGAAGATTGTTATGATGACCCGACGATAAAAGCGACTGAAGGCCAAAGCCCCGGATGGACACTTTGGCCACTTGTTCGATATTCTTATTCGACAGTGAATGATTACATCCCAACGGCAGCACCGTCTGCCCCTTGGTGGACTTTTGAGCGGACCAATTTGTGCAAAGTTTATGAGGGCGGTGTGAATAGCCCCCATTGTACTATGGGTAATTTCCACTGGCTTGGCACAGATGACAATGGCCGCGATGTATTGGCACGTGTCCTATATGGTTTTCGAATTTCGGTGCTCTTTGGTTTGATCCTCACTATCTTTTCTTCGATCATTGGCGTATCTGCAGGCGCGGTCCAAGGGTATTTTGGGGGCTGGGTTGATTTGATTTTTCAACGCTTTATTGAGCTCTGGTCTTCCATTCCGCAATTGTTTGTTTTGCTGATTGTGGCGGCGATATTAATCCCGGGGTTTTGGACGCTGCTTGGTATTATGCTCATCTTTAGCTGGGTTGCATTAGTGGGTGTTGTCCGTGCTGAATTTTTGCGCGCGCGAAACCTTGAATATGTCAAAGCGGCACGCTCACTTGGATTAAGTGACGTTAAAATTATGTATCGTCATCTTTTACCGAATGCGATGGTTGCTACGGTTACAATGATGCCGTTCATTCTTTCTGGCGCTTTAACGACGCTAACGTCTCTTGATTTTCTGGGGCTCGGTTTACCGCCAGGAGACCCGTCTCTTGGTGAGTTGTTGAAGCAGGGTAAGGAAAACATTGAAGCGCCCTGGCTCACCATCACAGCCTTTTTTGTGATTGCTCTCATGTTGAGCTTGTTGATTTTCATTGGTGAGGCGGTGCGCGATGCGTTCGATCCTCGTAAGACATTTAAATAAGAAGGAGACGTGTTATGACCAAAGATAATACTTATGAGACGTCTCGAAGCTTGATTGAAGTCAAGAACCTCTCAGTAGCGTTTCGCTCTGGTGACCAAGATACAACTGTTGTGCATGGTGTTAATTTTGATATTAAACGCGGTGAAACAGTAGCGCTTGTTGGCGAATCCGGTTCTGGCAAATCTGTCTCAGCTCTCTCTATTATGAGGCTTCTTCCCGGCTCGGCCTCGCATCCGAGCGGTGAAATTATTTATGATGGCAAAGACATCTTAAAGATGGATGAAGCAGATGTCAGGGCACTTAGAGGTGATCAGATTTCGATTATCTTTCAAGAACCAATGACTTCTTTAAACCCTTTACATTCAATTGAACGGCAAGTGGGAGAAGTGCTGAGAATTCATAGAAATATGGAAGGTGAGCCACTTCGCAACCGTGTCATTGAGCTCTTGAAAAAAGTGGGCATTCAAAATGCTGAAGCTCGGCTAAAGGCTTACCCCCATGAACTCTCTGGTGGGCAACGCCAGCGCGTTATGATTGCCATGGCTCTTGCTTGCGAACCTGATTTACTGATTGCAGATGAACCTACGACTGCCCTTGATGTGACCATCCAGGCGCAAATTCTTTCGCTTTTACAAGAGCTGCAACAAGAGTTTAACATGGCCTTATTGCTTATCACTCATGATCTTGGGATTGTTCGCAAAATGGCAGATCGAATTTCTGTTATGAACCAGGGTAAGATTGTTGAGCAGGGGAATTGTGAAGATATTTTTCAAAATGCGAGCCATGAATACACGAAGCATTTGCTCTCAGCTGAACCTTCTGGTGAGCCGCCAGTGGAGGATTTATCGGCGCCTGTGATCATGGAGACCACGGACCTTAAAGTCTGGTTCCCTATTAAAGCTGGTGTTTTGCGCAAAACAATAGATCACGTAAAAGCTGTGAACGGCGTTTCCTTGCAAGTACGTGAGGGACAAACTGTGGGTGTGGTTGGTGAAAGCGGGTCTGGTAAAACCACACTTGGGTTAGCGCTCATGCGGCTGATTTCATCTGATGGGCCGGTTGTCTATATGGGACAAACTCTTTCAGGGCTTTCGTCAAAAGAATTACGGCCGTACCGCCGTGATTTGCAAATCGTCTTTCAAGATCCTTATGGCTCTTTAAGCCCGCGACTTTCAATTGTTGATATTATTGGCGAAGGGTTAGAAATTCAAAGCCCTGAGCTTAACGTTGATGAACGCCGTGCCAGAGTTGCCAGCGCTATGGTAGAAGTAGGCTTATCTGAAGATATGCTTGATCGTTACCCGCACGAATTTTCAGGTGGGCAACGCCAGCGCATTGCCATTGCACGCGCCATGGTATTAGAGCCTAAATTTGTGATGCTAGATGAACCCACCAGTGCGCTTGATATGTCCGTTCAAGCTCAGATTGTTGATTTGCTCCGCGAGTTGCAAGCGAAGCGCAAACTGGCCTTTTTGTTCATTAGCCATGATTTAAAAGTTGTGCGCGCCCTCTCGAACCATGTATTGGTTATGAAAAATGGACAAATTGTTGAAGAAGGTTCAGGGCAACAGATTTTTGAAGAGCCTAAGGAAGATTATACAAAAGCACTCCTTGCCTCAGCATTTGATGTTTCTGTTGAACACCAAGCTAGTCTAGAAGACTAACTAGTCGGGGGGCTAGGAGGCTAACCTCTCTTTTTAATGCCCCTTCAGTTGCCCACCAAGCAACCGGGGCGTATAAGTGCCTCTTCAGTTGCCCACTTGCAACCGGGGTGTTTTAAGAGTGTCTTCAGTTGCCTGTTTGTAACCAGGGCGTTTAATTCCCATTAGTTGCTAGCAGCAACCAGAATAGTTGATTTCATACGTATTGATAGATGGTTAAAGTCCTATGACAAAAGAAACATATGATGCCGAGGCTCAAGCAGAGAAAGAAGCTAATTTTTTGAAAGAGAATGAGCCTTATGATTTGTTTTCGAAATGGCTGAAAGATGCTGAAGACAAAGAGCTGAATGACCCAAACGCCATGGCCCTTGCGACTGTAGACGAAGGCGGCTTGCCCAATGTTCGGATGGTGCTGCTTAAAGGATATGACAAGGACGGTTTTGTTTTTTATACAAACCTTGAAAGCGCAAAAGGAAATGAGATTGCCTCTACACCTAAGGCGGCGCTGTGTTTTCACTGGAAAAGCTTGAGGCGGCAAATCCGAGTGAGAGGGGCTCTATCTCCTGTTTCATCTGACGAAGCTGATGAGTATTATCATAGCCGTGCTACGGGTAGCCAAATTGGCGCCTGGGCCTCACAACAATCTCGCCCGTTAGAGGGGCGTTTTGCCCTGGAAAAGGCTGTTGCTAAATATACTGCGAAACATGCGATTGGCACCATTCCTAGGCCAGATTATTGGTCTGGCTTTCGTTTGGCCCCACTAGAGATTGAATTTTGGCACGATCGCCCGTTTCGATTGCATGATCGCTTGCAATTTAAGCGGGAAAGTGTTGATTTGCCTTTTGAAAAGTCACAACTTTACCCTTAATCTGGGGGCTAGCCCCAACCAAGGGGCTATTTAATTAACTTTATGTATACTACGTCCCTTCAATTGGTTGAGAGTTATGAAACATAGGCAGACATTTAGAAAATCCCGCTTGGCTGAATGGGGCTTCAAGCTGAGTGTTTTTAGTGCGCATATCATTGTTTTTACTGTGCTTTTACATCGCTATGCTGGTCAATCAACTGCTGTTTCACTGAACTTATTGCAAATTGGTTTTATTGGCGGTTTCTTTGCTTTTATTCTCTCAGTTATGGCTGTTTTTCAGATTTGGAATAAATTATTATCTGGATTTGGCAAATCTGTTGTTGGCGTTGTAATTAGCCTTCTAGTGCTTATCTGGCCTCTTTCCTTGTTGCCTGTTTATTTTGTGACGCCGCAAATTTATGATGTTTCTACCAGCCTTGTTTCACCGCCCGAATTTAAAGCGCTTACTAAATTTCGTGAGTTTGGTAGCAATCCGGTGAACTTTATTGAGAGAGAACCGTTTGACCAGGATGTGGTGAGCGTTAGAATTTTATCTCCCGGGCAGGATGCATTTGATCTGGCGCGGCAATTGGTTTTAAAGCGCAAATGGGAAGTGATTTCTTTGAAGCCAGCTGGAAAAAATTCTTCCGATGCAACCATTGAAGCCGTTGATCGCTCAGTTATTTTAGCTGCGCCCGATGATATTGTGATCCGCATTCGTTCAAAAGGTGGGCAGAGTATTTTGGATATGCGGTCTGCTGCGCGCTATGGATCCTATGATTTGGGGCGCAATCAAAAACGAATTCAAGATTTCCTGGATGATTATATTAATCAAAGCGATAAAGCCAAACGTGTTGAAGAGGGTGAGCCATTATTTTTGCCCACACGTAAAAACACACAAGAATAGAAATGCTCTTTTGTCTCTCATGGCTGTTCCAAGCGCTTATGGCGCTTGGGCCTCCGAGGGGCGGCGCTAGGCGCCGGGCTTCGCCATGTCCCTCAGCCCGAAGAGGGCTGAACTCCTTCTTAGTAAAGAGAGATTTTGTTTCTCTTATAATTATACTTCTTTATAGCGCTTCAAATGCCCACTCTTTTAGTGCTCCTTCAGATTGCCTACAAGCAACCGTTGCGGCAACCGCTTGTGCCCACCTTGCTCTAAGAGATTGCCTCGAAGGAGGAGTTCAAGGCTGGGATTGTGTTAGAGCTTACTAAGCCTTGTTCACAGAGGTGCTCTGCATGTGCCAAAACTGATAGGGCAGCAGCAGGTAGAACTTCGGGCTTTGCATTTGGATAAAGCAGAGGTACCAACTGATCTATTGTATTTTTACCATCTTTAATATGATCGTGAATGGCGGTTTCTCGCCATTTCCGGTGCATTAAAAAAGCTTTTACCAAACGCTCTGGTGAGCGAGCTTGCCCACCATGACCGGGAAGAAACCGTTCATAATCTTTCTTTAGGAGCTTTTTCAACGAGGCTAAATAATCAGACATTTTTCCCTCTGGTGGAATTACGACACTGGTGTTCCACGCCATAATATGGTCACCACTAAATAAAATTGGCTCTCGCTGATCCTCAAAACAAAGGTGATCTGGGGCGTGTCCTGGCGTATGTATAGCTTTTAACGCCCAGCTTTCTCCTTCAATCACGTCTCCATCTTTCACAATATGGTCAGGGCGAAAACCTAAATCTACGAAGCCATTATCCAGAGGTGCATCTGCTTTGCGTCTTGCGCCGCGGTTATCAAGAACTGGGGCATGAGCAAAAACAGCCGCCCCTGTTCTTTCTTTTAATTCCATTAATGCCCCGGAATGATCTTTATGAGTATGCGTTAGGAAAATGTGTGTGAGCTTTTCTCCTTTGATGGCTTCAAGAAGTGCAGAGACATGCGTGGTATCCTCAGGACCAGGGTCAATCAACGCGACTTCATTTTTGCCAACTATGTAAGTGTTGGTGCCATTGTGCGTTAGTGGGCCCTGATTGTTGGCAACAACACGTCTCACGCCAGTCCAAATTTCACGCGGTTCACCATATGTGAATTCCATCTCAAGATGAAATGGGATTTTGGGCTGGGTATTGCTCATGATGTCTTAGACCACTCATTTTAGTTGCGCTTCAGGTTGCCCACTAGCAACCGCGCTGATTTTAGTTGCGCTTTAGATTGCTCACTAGCAACCGCGCTTATGATTTATTTTCATTTTTAGTGATGAAGCTGGAGCTTTAACTCCAAGTGGCAAGTAACTTACCACTCAGTTTGTATAAGATAATCCCGCCTTACATGGATTGCAATATAAAACAGCACTCAATACCTCTAACCTATTGTTTTTAATTGTTTATTTTTATTGGCATAAGGATTGCTACTTATGTTGCTAAGTCGCGGTCTCAAATCAATAAAAATAACCGCTGATGCTAGGGGAACGGTTCGAACGTAACGCACTTACAAATTATTATGGATCTCTTTTCGTGAAATTTTTCGTGTTTTCATTGGTCGTTTCAGGGAACTTAATTTTGAAGGAGGGTCACCGCACATGGAAACCTTTTATGACGTTATGCGACGTCAAGGGATTACCCGCCGGAGCTTTTTAAAATATTGCAGTCTTACCGCTGCTGCGCTCGGGCTTGGTCCATCATTCGCACCAAAAATTGCTCATGCTATGGAAACCAAGGAACGTATTCCGGTGCTTTGGTTACACGGACTTGAATGCACATGTTGTTCTGAAAGTTTTATTCGCTCAGCCCACCCGCTTGCTAAAGACGTGGTGCTTTCTATGCTATCGCTCGACTATGATGACACTATCATGGCGGCAGCAGGACATGAAGCTGAAGCGATTGTTGAAGAGATTGTTACAAAATATAAAGGCAAGTATTTACTCGCTGTTGAAGGTAACCCGCCGCTTAACGAAGATGGTATGTATTGTATCATTGGTGGTAAGCCATTTACTGACCAGCTTACTTATGCATCTCAGCATGCTAAAGCGATCATCTCCTGGGGCTCTTGTGCTTCATGGGGCTGTGTGCAAGCTGCGCGACCAAATCCAACACGTGCAACACCCGTTCATAAAGTGCCTGGCATTGGTAATAAACCAATTATTAAGGTGCCTGGTTGTCCGCCAATTGCGGAAGTTATGACTGCTGTTGTGACTTACATCCTTACCTTTGAGCGTTTTCCTGAACTTGACCGTCAAGGCCGTCCGAAAATGTTCTACTCACAACGTATTCACGATAAATGCTATCGCCGCCCTCACTTTGACGCGGGTCAATTCGTTGAGAAATGGGATGATGAAGGCGCAAAACAGAGCAATAGAACAGAGCAATAGAACAGAGCAATGACTTGTCGTTGCTTCTGCTAATGCATGAAACGGATGCAAGAAACAGATGCAAGAAGATAGATGCAAGAAGATAGAA